>NZ_RJVZ01000003.1:0-181127 GCF_003944215.1 Streptococcus oralis
CGTTCGAACTTCAAATCCTTCCATTTTTATTCCCATCATAGAATAAATCATTTCGATTTGTTTATTTTGGAGATCATTCTGAGCTATCACAAAAGATTTACTTTTTTGTTCCAAATTTTTTCTAGTCAATAGAAGCAACAACAAATTTACTACCACTAACATAAGAGCGATAATCGCCACGAAAAAATCAATATATAGAAAGTAAAACAAAATACAAATTACAAAACCAATATCTAATATTCCTAGTACAACCTGATTTGTAAATAATTGCCGAATTCTACCCAAACCATTTATAGAATAAATTAAATCACCACTACTTCTAGTAGAGAAAAATTTATATGGTAATTGAAACAAACGACCAATTACACTATTATTCAGTCTTTTATCTATATCGTTTGTCAGATTAATAGAAAGATATCTCTGACCGAGCATTATAATAAAGTATAGTAATGTAAAAATAATAAAATTGAGCGCTAAAATTGCTGGATTAAACTGATTGCCACCTGTGGCTTGATTTAATAGCTGTTGCGTCCATATAGGCAGAATAAAGCTAACCGCATAACTTACAAAAGTTAGAAATAACAGAGGTACAAAATAATGCCAAGATTGCCAAAGTTGCGCATAAATCTCTCCGTAATTCTCTTTTGATTTTTGTTTTATTACTCTATCACTACTAGAAATACTAATTAAAAATTCTGAGAAACCGGCTGAGAACTCATTTAAATCATATCTTAGTTTTCCGAGTTCAGGATCAATTACCCAAACAAATTTAGAAGTTACTTTTTCTACAACAACAAAATGCTTACTCTCCCACAATGCAATGGCTGGAACTTTTATCTGTTTATATACATCTGGTCTATCTTTTGGAAAACGGAATGATTTCACTTTAAATCCCATATTTTCTAACAGTTCAATTAAATTTTGAAAACTAGTTCCATCCCTCCCTGTTTCTTTTAGATTTCTCAGATCTTTAACGGAAATTTCGTGATTATAATAACTTGACACCATCGCAACACAGCATAATCCACACTCTGTTTTTTGGTGTTGTTCGATAAACGGGATGTTTCTTTTCATATCTAACCCCCATTAATTTAAAAGTAGTATATCATTTAATCTAGTCCTACTTTTTCTATCATTAGCCATCAATATTCCCATTTCTCCTGTCAAAATCCCCCAATCATCACATTCATAAGTTTCTTTATCCCAAAGATATGAGATACTTTCAGTAGCTATTCTATTTTCTATATCAACAGAATAGCCTAAAATAGAATCTAAAATGACTAGGTTCCCGATACTTCCATGACAGATTGAATTATCTAAAGTAGGATCTTGATTTAAAATTTTATTGGAATAATCTTGAACTTCGGTCTTTAAAAATTTGTCAGGAAATTCATTAGTTTCTAAATAGTTCTTAGCATTAACGATTCCCACAATACCATTACACCATGAATAATACTTGGCATTTTTTCTTAAAGGAAAACCTTTTTTTCCACATAGTAACGAACGCTCTTTGTCAAGATATTCTTTTATACAAGAAATAATGGAAGTTTTTACATCAGATTTGCATGTGTTAGATAAAGAATATCTATAAAGTTGCGTAATAATGCCATAATTACCATGAGCATATCCAGGATCATTTTCAATCCAAAAGCCATCTTTTTTATATTTTTCTAGTATTTTTTGAACTATACCTTCAGACAAATTCTGAGTCAACTCAGTTACCCGAGAACTATCGAGCATTGTTTTCTGGATTTTTATCAGTACTCCTAAAATTCCTGCTAAACCACCTATTATATCTAAATTATCAATATTTCGTAGATGTCTAAATGTTGATGACAATGTTTCATATATAATCTCTTCGATATCTTCATCAAATAGAGTACCTTCTCCTCTCAACACACACAATGTATATAAGTATCCATATACACCAGTAAAAGCACCTAACTGGTGTACAGGGAAATTCCCTTGTAATTCTTTTATATAGTTATTGGTATAATTGATAACCCCAGGTAAAAGCGTCCGTAATCTAGTATCATCTATGCTTGTTATCCCCAAAATCATACCAGAAGTTCCACTGTATAGACTACAATCCATTGGATATATCTCATAGCTTTTATTCATAGCCACCATCGCTAACCAACTAGTCTCATTATTAAATTTAAATTTAGCTGATGAAATCCGATTGATTATTTTTGAAGTAATAGTTTCAGTATTCATGTGTTCTTCAGATACTCTAGATTTCTTTGGAAATAACTCGCTCCCCATAAAAGCCATATTTATAATTCGTTTTTGTCTGAGTAAATTATCATCTGATAAACTAGTTATTCTATTTAAAACCTTATTAACGATACTATGTCCGTCTAAAGCACAAATATATCGACCTAGTCCATTATGAATTTCATTGCTACTTGTATTCGCATAAAATATTGGAACATCACCTTTTCTAAGCTGGCAAACCTCATCTTTCATCATAACATTATCAAAAAGATTAGCAACATCACCATATTCAAATAAACGAAGCAAATACATTTCAAAATCATATTTATTTTTTAACAATTCTGGGTGATGGCTTGTTTCAAGAAATTGTACATAAATATTGGTATTTCGATAAATATATCTCGTCTCACAATTTTCAAAATATTTAACGATCATCCTAGAAACTATATTTCTATTTTGTAAAACAATTTTGTAAATAGTTTCAAATCCTCTTTGAACTTCGTTGAGGTAACTAGAACACGATACGTTTTTTCCTTTATATCTTACTGTGCTAGGGAAATCCCCGACTATTTTAAATACTTTTTCAATTCTAATTTCATCAGTCCCAACATTAGCCAGTTGATGGGATAAATAAGGTGATTCTCGCCTTTCACCTGAATTTAATGCTCCAATTTCCATTCCTTTGTCATTATTTACTGAATAAAGGTTCATTGGTAATATTCCCACACTATAAACTGAGTTAGTTACAAAATTATAAATATTTTGTGCATTTGAAGTGATATTTACAGGCTCACTGAAATGCAATATCGTCTCATTATCAATAAGATAAGGATGTTCTTGACAAGCTAAAATGTTTTCACCATGATAATCTTTAGCACCAAAAATATGTAAAAATGCTAAAAGTTTTCCCATATTTGTATAATAAGCTTCTACCTCCTGAAGTGAATTGCATTCTTTCTCTTCTATAAACTCTACAAAGCTATAAGAATCTTTACTCAGTGTTTTAGGGACGAATAATAATTCTGAAAGTCCAAAACGATGAGCAAATTCTTTAGAGAATAAGTTTAAATTAACATCGATAAACATATTTCTTGGTTTGTAAACTAGCTTTTTCTTAGTATTTAATTTAAGAATACAAACACTCTTACCATTAGAGTGAGTATCGCCAGCATTAAAATCAATACTCGATAATTTTAAATTCTTATAATTAAAATAACTTTCTAGGTCAATTAGGTTCTCTTCAAAATGGAGAATAATTTGTTCAATATAGTCTAAGACGTTAGAAATCTTCTTATCTAATAACTCAAACAAGACGGGATACTTTTTATAAAACTCCAATATATAATCTCTGTCCTTTAATAAAGTATTGATAAAATAATTGTATCTATTTTTACTATCTTCACCTTCTAAACGAGACGCTCTCCTTAAATCATTAATCTCTAAGACAACCGTTCTATAGCTCATATTCATACAAATTTCAAAAAATACTGATTCAATATCTAGAATAAATTCATTTGTATTGGTTATACATTGCGTTTTATTTAAAAAGCTAGATAATCGCTCTAAGTATTTAAAACAAATTGGTTTAAATAAATCTAGCCAATGAATACTTACTCTGAGCTTTTCCTGAGGGTTATATTCATCATATAAGATTGTTCCTAACTCTCGCTCAATATAATCTTTTCCACACTGCTCGTACTGAAGAAATTTTTCTTCCCAATCTTGTAGACTATCTCCAGAGGTAGTCTTTAAAAATTCATCTAACTGCTCATCATCTTCGATATTATTAAATAAACTTAACCATTTTTCAGATACAATAGACATAATGATCTCCTCCTTAATTACTAATAGATTATCAAATTTACCGTTTATTAGAATGAGTAATATGTGCAATTTTTGTAAATAAATTAAAAAAGCTGCATCTTCTGCAACTTTTTAATCTGGTGGAAAATAGCCCAACTGCTCAGCTATGTGAATCGCCTCCTGCCTGTTAGTCACTCCCAATTTTGAAAAGATATTGGCCAAGTGATTGGAAACTGTACGTTTACTCACATAGACCTTGTCACAGACATCATCAATGGTCAAGCCATTTCTAACCAGCTCTAGTATCTCGATTTCTCGTGGTGTTAGCACCTCTACCATCACTTCATCTGAAAAGACCTTACCACCTAGATAAATCTTTTCCAATTTTTTAACCAACTCATCTGGGTTCATACTTTTGTCCAGAAATCCATAAGCTCCCATAGCTTTAGCTCGGTGTTCATACATTTTTTTACTGTAACCTGTCAAAATCACAACCTTACTAGAACAACCATTGTCGATAATCTCTTGTGCCAAGGTCAGCCCATCATCTTGATACAGACTCGTCAGGTTGATGTCAATCAAAATAATGTCGTAGTCATTAAAAGCAATCTCCGAAATAGTCGAAAAATTATCCACTAACTGGACCTTTTTAATGTTTTCCGATAACTCTAAAATCATCTTGATACTTTGACTAAATAATTTATGATCATCAATTAACAAAATTCTCATAACACAACTCCTTATCAATCGGGAGAGTAATTTCTACACGAAATCTCTTATTATTTTCAAAAATCTGCATCTGTCCACCTAAAACACTAATTTTATTAAACATATTTTTCAAGCCATAACCTAAGGATTTTTCTGTTTGAAGGCAGTCATTTTCAGAAATTATAAAAATAGCGTCATCATGCACATCAATCTTCAAAGAAATCGTTCCACCACTAGCGTACTTAACGGCATTGGTCGCCAATTCCTCAACCAGACGATAGACAATTTTATCGTAAGGAGATAAAAGCCTAAAGTGGACAGGAAACTGTGTGACGACTTCATTTTCTGCGTGATAGCGCTTGACAATTCGATTAATCAGCCCTTGATACTGGATGTCTAACTGCTCGTCTGTTTCTACCATTGGCTGATAATAATCCATCCGCTCACGAATCCGCTGAACCAACTCCTCTGTCACCAGATTGATCTGTTCACCAAAAACTTGATTGCTACTATATTTATTGAAATTTTTTATTGCAATCACATTTTGCAGGATTTCATTGTGAAGAAATTCGGAGAACTGTTGTTCTGTGTCTTCATTTGCCAGCAGATTTTTCACCATACGGTTACGCTTTAAAAAGAGAACTTTTACATAATCCCTAGCATCTAGCATTTCAGCAGAACGAAAGAGGCGAATCAATTCTTCCGAACAAATCCCGAACAATAGTAACATGATATTCAAGACCAAAAAGCTCGTGTTTAAATCTAGACGAAAGATGATGAAAATACCTACTAACAAAAACATAACTAGTAAAAATAAGTGTGAAAAAGCTTTTATATAGGACAATTTTAACTCTGATACCTTTTTTTGAAGAGAGCTGATAATAGTTTTGAAGTGTAAAAAAACTAAGATGCCAACAATTTCCAGATACCAGGCTAGGTTCATCACTCCTGAGCCCGTCGTATTGATATACAAAAAGAAATAAGAAAGAGGCAATATTAAAGCTAATATCCACAAATTTCGTCTCTGATACTTGAGTTTACTTTTCAACTCTTCATGATATAAAATAAATAAAATCAAGGGAACAAGGTTTAAAAAGAAAGACGCAAACAAGGACAGAAAGAGAAAAATTGAAGGACTTAACAGATACGAACTAACGGTGATTAGTGTCAACACAAAGGACACACTCATCAGTTCTTCTCCTATTTTCTCTCCCAGAAAGAGAATAGACAGAGAACTATACACCAATAAAAAAGAGTTGAGCGGATGAAGGATATCAAAAAAGTGCAACAGGGTGCTCGTAACTCCTTGATTAAATATGGATTGCCAGCTAATGAGAAACATCATCAGGAGCAACCAGAGTTTCAACTCACTATAACGAAAGGTCACAATATTACAAATATAACTAAATGCAATTAAAGCAATAATCAGCAATAAAACCATCTGTAAGGAAAAATCTGTCGAAAAGTCCAGAGGAACCCTATAATAAATATAAATCATCAAAGTTAGATGATTAAAAATCGTCAACCACCACAATAAAAGTGAGTTTTTCGAGATCAATTTAACAAACTGTTTCATATGTATCCACTTCCTGAACTACTTTAATATCATTATAACACAATACCAGAATTGTCGGATAAGCAACTCTGGTATTTGACTTAATTTTCAATAATTTGCCAACTTACTCTGTAAGTCACTAGCAGGTAAAGGACAAAGAGTAAAACCGCTACTCCCAGATAGGTGATATCAATAGAAATGCTGGTATTAGCGAAATTCTCAAAATAGCCCAAAAGAGCTGTACTCAAGGCAAGTGCTAGCGGACCTGCGATAACCAGCGGAACCAAGAAATAACTTAGAATCTGTTGCAAAAGAATAGAGCGATTTTGCTTTCTCTTATTCCCAAGAAGGTATAAGATTTGATAATCATTGACACTATCCAAAGAACTTGTAGAAGTTTGAAGTGACAAGATACTGAGGGAAATAATGATAAAAATAACACTGACAAAAATCATGACAAAGACGATGACGCCCATAAATCCAAGATAAATCTCAAAAATTCTTCCTTTCGTTTGATAGGTGAACGGATTCAACTCTGTACCATCACGAGTGAAGTAGTATTTTTCAATCCACTGACTCAAGAATGTTTCTACTTTCCGCTTGTCAATATTTTCTTTGAAATTGGCAACATAGGTCATGTGGTCTTCCGTCAGTCCAATTACTACCTTATCGGGTACAATCAAGGTTCCTGTGTCATTTGTACCTACTGAAGATAAAAAGTAAACTGTTTCAAGTGGCTTGGAAGATGCAAGATTGAGAGAATGACCATTAATCGTGAGGTTTTTGGTCGTTGATAGAAAGTCCTGAATCTGCTTGGCAGTTCCTTTATAGTTGGCATTGACCAGAAATTGGTTATCTGCCAAGTCAACCGCTTTTTTCCCTTGCAGTTTGCGGAGATGATTGTAGGCAGAAATTCCTAAAATCGGTACTTTTGATTCAGGAAGTTCCTTATCATGCGCCCAAAGATTGCTAGTATCAATCAAATCTTTATAGGTTAAATCACTAGAATAGATAGGATAGCTGTACTCCTCTTTGATGAGGTTAAAGTCAAATCCATCTGCTTTCAATCTGTCTTTTACAGATTCCTGAGAAAACTGGAACTCTTGACCACGATAAAGATTGACAGATACGTCATAAGGTGAGTATTTGTTCAGCTCTCGGTTCATAGTCGTATAGGCACTACCACTAAAAACTAGTAAGCTGAGAGCCAGTGTCAAGGTCAAGGATAAGACAGCCAACGTGACCGAATTACTGTCAGCTTGTTTTGAAAATTGACGAATTTTAAAACTGTTTAGTCTGTTATAGTAGGTTTGAGGCAGTTTTCTAAGGGAAACCAAGATAAAATGGCTCAAGGTATTGTAAAATAAAATCACAAAAATCACGAAGACAGATACAAGTAAGATACCCCAGCTTTTCAAGAGTGATAGATGGTGATAGTCTGAAAAATAGAGAGCACCAAAACCGATAACAGCTGTCGAAAGAATAAAGAGAAGTGCTTGAAGAACTGGCTTGCCTTTTGCCAAGACAGATTTCTTGACCCCATTTTCTTGAATGAGTGCAATGATATTTTGCTTTCTAAAGGTAAGAATGTCCATGACACCAACAATAAAACTAGTTACCAAATAGGAATAAACTAGTAAGATGATAGACTTTATATCAAAGAAAACCAAATTACCAAAGTAATTCGCCATGAAAAACTCAGAAGCCACCTTAGCTAGAACAACCAACAAGACCAGCCCAAGCAAGAAACCTAGAATCAAGGAAAAGATATTGACCAGCATGGTTTCAAAGAACAGGGTACGGATAATCTGCTTCTTCTTCATTCCCAGCGTTGCATAAAGTCCCAGCTCTTTCTTGCGCCGTCCCAGGACAAAGTTTGTAGAATAAACGACGAGAAAGGCAATCGCCGATAGAATCAGATAGGAAAGCAAGCCCATGTACTGGCTCATCACCGTCGTTAACATTTCCTTTGCTCCTGATAAACTTTGCATCACTGGATGGCTTGGTAAAGCATTAAAAGCGTAGAGCAAGCTATAAATCAAGGTCAGACTGAAAAAATAGATGGTATAGGTCTGTAAATTTCGAAATACATTTCGTAAAATCAATTTTGGATACATACTCTCCTCCTCCTATCTGGTACGGCTGTAAATCTCTTGCAAATACTGTTCATTAGATAAGCTGTTACGTTCCAAATCATCCATAATCTTTCCATCGCTAAGTAGCACCATCCGTGAAGAGTACTTGGCTGCGGCAGGGTCATGCGTAACCAGTAAAATGGTAATACCAAAACTTTTATTGATTTCCTGCAAAAGTGCCATCAGTTTTTCAGAATTGGCAGAGTCCAAGGCTCCTGTCGGCTCATCTGCGATGATCAGTTTAGAATCATCAATCAAGGCTCTAGCAGTTGCCACACGTTGTCGTTGACCACCTGATAACTGATTAGGAAACTTATCTTTTAAGTTTTGGATGGCCAACTTATCCAAAATTTCCTCAATCTTATCCTGATGTTTTTTGATATTTTTCCCCTGAATTTGAAGAGGTAAAACGATATTTTCATAGACCGTCAAGGTTTCCACCAAGTTGTAAGCTTGGAAAATATAGGAAATGTTTTTAGCACGATAGTCAGCTAGTTCATTTTCCTTGGCATGGATGATGTCAAAATCTTCAAATCGAATCTCACCTGATGTTGGTTTATCAATCGTTGAAATACAGTTGAGGAGTGTTGTTTTTCCACTACCACTGGCCCCCATAATTGCCAGAAATTCACCTTTTTCAACGGACAAGTTCACATCTGATAAAGCATGAACGATATTATCCCCTTGACCAAATGTTTTCGTTAATGCTGTCACGATAAGCTGTTTCATCATTTCATTCCTCCGTTTCTTTTTTACACTCTCATTATACGGTTTCTTTCAAGGTTTGCCATGAGTATTTTGTGCAATATATTTACGCTATAAAAAAAGCCGATACTTTTTAGGTATCGGTCGATATTGATTATTTTCGATTGTTTCTTTTTTTCATAAAGTAAACAATCCCTATGACAATAACTCCTAAGACCACTACAGGTGCATAGAAGTCTAGTGTTCCAATAATTCCTTCCATTTTATCCTCCTCTCAAAGAATGGAGGTAGTTTTATCCACAGCGCACGTTTGGCGAAGTACATTCATAAGAATATGTAAACCACCAACCACAGCGACCCTGTACTGTTAATCTAACAGCCGTACGCCACCCTGCAGCAGATTTACCATTCAACTCTTGGCTATTAATTTCATAATCCAAAGAATCGATCTCAAAGTTGTCTTGTTTCATTTGTATTTCTCCTTGTAAATATAACACTAAATCAAAGTGTTGTCAATGTTTTGTAATAAAATACTAGAATTTACCTTTTGTTTTATCTAACAACGAACATTATTTGTCGTACACTCATAGGAACAGGTGAAACACAATCCACAGCGACCTGCTAGTGTCATTTTAAAAGCTGTGTACCACCAGCCAGATCCTGAGGTACCATTGAGTTCCTGATTGTCAATTTCAAATTCAAGCGTATCAATCTCAGTATTTACTTTTTTACTTTTCATAATTTTACTCCGTAAATTTCTTTCGTTCCGTTTATATTTTCCATAAACCTTGTATATAGTCCTTCAGTCTACTCTCAAACCAAAGGACTATAACAAGTTTCAAATTGAAAAATGAATCCTATAGAAACAAATCTACATCAAACTTTTTAGTAGTGAGAAAAACTAGCCACACTTCACATTATTTGATGTACATTCATAAGATCCTGTAAACCAACATCCACAACGTCCTGCTAATGTAAGTTGAACAGCTGTAAACCAACCAGAACCTGATTTACCAGAAAGCTCTTGGTTTTTTACTTCAAAATCAAGTGTATCAATTTCTTTATGATTGTTATTTTTTCTCATTTTCTTCTACTCCTACTCACTATGGTTTAAACCTAGTTCTATACTCTCCAAAGAAAATGAAAATTTAAGTAAAAGAATCATTAAAAACAGTTTAATTTCTACAAAGTTATATTAACTTAAAATTTCATTTTCAAATTGATGAGTATCGAAATCTAGGCTATCCGCATTTCACATTATTCGTTGTGCATTCGAAAGAGCCTGTGAACCAGCGTCCACAACGTCCCGCCAATGTAAGTTGAACAGCTGTAAACCAACCAGAACCTGATTTACCGGAAAGTTCTTGGTTTTCAACCTCGAAACTTAGTGAATCAATCTCTGGACGACTTGTATTTTTAGGCATAAGGTTACCTCCTTCCTTCTTTTAGATGATCATCTTTACAGTAACTAGTATAAACTCTAGTATTGGCTAAGTAATGAGTAAATCGTGCAAGTTTCTTATTTTCGAGAAAAATTTTTATAGTGCCCAATTAAAAAGTAGCTGAACAATCTCTTGCTCAGCTACTTTTTAATCTTCTTGTCCAACTAATGATTTTCAAAACACCACATACAAGCAAGGCTAGATTAAATACCACATAAAATCCTGTAAAACTGATCAGACCATTCTGGGATAAATCTTCCATATAAAGGGTCGGTTCAGTAAAGAACAGATAAATTCCATAGACTTCTATGAAAATAAGAAAACTGACAAAACCAATAAGGAAAAGTCCACTTGCAATAAGAAAGAGTCTCCATAAAAGAATGAGAATTCCTCCTACTGCTAAAAAAATTACTGGGATAAGGAGTAAATCTTTCATGACTTTCTCCTTTCTAGTCAATCAACTGACGATAATGGGTGGCAAGAGAATAATCAAACTCTTCTAATTTTTGAACTAAGACCAAATACTCCTCTTTCTCATAATCTTCAAAGTCCTCGCCTCGATGATTCTGAAGAGCGATTTCCAATTGACTAGTGAGTTCTTGTTTAGAAAAACTGTAATCCCCTGTCACTTCCTCATAATGTTCCTTTAGCTCCTTGTAGGCTTGGTATTCTTCAGGTGTTTGAAATCCCTGTACCAAGGCCTCTTCCAATTGATAATAGGTATCTTCCATCATAATCGTCACCTCGTTTCTTTCTATCTTTATTTTACCGCGCTTTTCTTTTCTTGTCCGCTATTTATATATATTTTTTAATCCAATTCAAAAGAAAGTTGTTCTTGCTTTTCTTTTTCTTTTTCGTGGAATTGTCTTAAGGCCTGATCAATAATATCTAAATCCGTTTCTGTTTCAATCAATGGCGTGAGTACATTGTATTCGGCCTTTTTAGTTTGATAATCCTCTTCCTTTGGAAAATTTTTCTCAATTTCAACTTTAGCAGTAGTCCATTTATCCTTTAATTCATCCAATAAGTTCTGAGTTTTCACTTGGTCCTCTTTAATGTGATCAATCGTATGTTGGAGCCTTTGAATTGTCCCCAAAGGAGAATACAAATCTAAACTGACAGAATACAGATTTTCTCCTACAATCTTAACAGAGAAAGTTTCAGGAAGAGGTTGATTTGTTGGAAGACTAAGCATTTTAATGTCAAATCCTCGATAACTGGCTAGGGTACGAAATTCTTTGCTGTCTGATTGATTATGACGGATAAGACGGTGTAGGGATTCCCCTGCTTCAGCTCGTTGATCAAAAAATTGCTTGCCTACTGTCATAGAAAATGCTTGGTCTTTCGACATTTCAGACTGTTGAATGTCGCCTTCATACTTGCTTAATCGTTTCTCAAGAATGGGCATATTTTCTTCACAGTAGGAGATTGTATGACGATAGTGATCCTTGCTGCGTTGAAAGGCGCGTCTTTGATTTTCTAATAGGGTTAGATCATTCTCTAGTTCCATCTTATATTTGAGATAAGGATTACCTGTTGCTAGTGCCTTAAAATCAGAAGCTGTCATGGTCTGCTCATCAATGTCTTCTGCAGCACGAATCGGCTCCTTAGAAGTCATAATCTGCTTAATATAACGGAGTTTGTTCTCCTGAGTTGCCCATAGATAATTATCAAATGAACCTTTTGTAATGTAGTGGTAAATATCCACTTCCTTGTTTTCATTTCCCTGTCGGATAATACGTCCATTGCGTTGCTGAATGTCACTTGGTCTCCACGGTACATCCAGGTGATGAACTGCTTTCATCTTGCTCTGAACATTTAAACCTGTTCCTCCTTTTTCAGTTGAGGCAAGGAGAATCCGCACCTCTCCTGCATTAACCTTTCGAGATAAACTATTCTTCTTTTCATCACTATTGGCATCATGTACAAAGGCAATTTCTTTACTAGGGATTCCTCTATCAACTAATAAAGCCTTCATTTCAGAATAAACATCAAAGCCATTATCTTTTTTCTTAGGTGTGCCAATATCTGAAAAAATCATCTGAGTAGCCTTATTTTCCATTCCTTCACGATAAATTCTCTCAACATTATCCACTACCTGAAGCAGTTTATGATTGTCTGCTAGACTATAACTAGAGTCCAATAAACGCATATCAATTGCTAGTTTTCGTGCCTCACCCGTAATTTTTAACATGTTATCCTGGCTCGGATCAACTGTTCCACATTTGACCGAATCTGACCTCATAACCAATTCTTCTAAATAGAGTTTCTGATTTTCAGTTAACTCACTCTCAATAGGAATAATATGGGCTTCTGGGACAGGTAAATCCAACATATCTTGTGTTTGAATGTCGGCTGTTTCTTTATAGATTTTCATCAACTCAGGAAGATTGACAAATTTTTTAAATCGCTTCTTAGGTTGGTACTTATCCCCTGTAGGAGCTAATTCCATAGAGTTTTGAATTTCTCCAAAAGCACCTACCCAAGAGTCAAAATAATCAACTTGATAGCGTTTTAAGATATCTGGTTGAATGTAGTTCATCATAGTGTAGAGCTCACTAATAGAATTGGAAACTGGTGTTCCTGTCGCAAAGACAATGTTTTTAAAATCATGTTCTTCCTGAATCTGTCGAACCTTCATTTCCATATCCACATTCTTCTTAGACGTTGTATTGGTAATCCCTGCTACATTTCCAAGTCCAGTAATCGGACGTATATTTTTAAAGTGATGTGCTTCATCCACAAAAAGAAAATCAATTCCTAAGTTTTCAAAATCAATAAAGCTATCACGATTGAAGCGTTGGAGTTCTTCCAATTGTCTCTCTAAACCACTAATTGATTGTTCCGCTTCTTTAACGGTATACTTATTTTCAGAATGTGTTTTAATCTCTCGTAGTTCATTGAGTTTATCCTCAATATAGTTCATCTGTCTTTCCTTACTGACAGGGATTTTTTCAAATTGAGAATCCCCAATGACAATGGCATCGTAATCTCCTGTAATAATACGTGACACAAATTGTTTTCTTCTCGCCTTCACAAAATCTTTCTTAGTGGTCACAAAGACCTTTTTAGTAGGGAAAAATTTCATGATTTCTTGACCAAATTGAGCAGACAAACTAGAGGGCACTACATACAAGGGCTTATGAACCATCCCCAACTCCCTTAATTTAAACCCAGCACCAAGCATGGTCAAGGTCTTTCCTGAACCTACCTCGTGAGCTAATAAGGCTCTTTTTTCTTCTACGATTCTTTGAATGGCATTCTCTTGGTGAGGACGAAGACTAATGTTTTGAGCCAAGCCATCAATAACTAAATGGCTACCGTCATACTCTCGACTAACCGTTCGATTATAAAGACGATTGTAGCTTTCCTCAATGATTTGTTGGACTTCTGGATACCGTGAGACAAATTCTTGAAAGAGCTCTTGTAAATGCTGCTCTTTTGCTCTTAGAACAGAGGTTTTTTCCAAATCTGTGATAGTCTTTTTCTTTTCCCCTTCCGTAACAGTCATAGTAATCGTCGGTTGGTTCGAATTAAGTAAATTCTCAAAGATCTTTCTTCCTGTATCATAACGTGACCCGCTAACTCCAAGACTACTATCTTTGGCACTTGGATATTGATAAGCAAATGATGTCCTTAAGTGAACCTGGCCATCGACAGGATTCACTTCAATGACTTGTTCAACATCTGGCGAAGACAATTCAAATTCATGATTGGTAAAACATTCAAAGGCAAATTTACCATAAACGGATTGAGGAATCCAACGTGAGCCTATATTAAACTCAATATCTGCCAGATGAATCCGTGGAGGACGGACAGATTCTAACAAATCTAAAGCATGGCTCCAATCACATTCTTGATTGTTTTCCTCTACTAACAGTTGAACTACTTCTATCTTATTGAGAATGTCTCCTGATAAAAACTGGTTCTTAGAAAGATATTTTCTTTCTCCTCTTAAATAGCTTTCTGGATCCATTAAAACCTGATCCCCTAACTCATCTAAAATAGCTGCTTGGCTATGTTCAGGGTAAATTGATACCATATAGTCTAAATCAACCCCTCTACCATCCGATAAACTGGAGTTTAAGGCATCTAAAGCCGTTGATACTCTTGTAATCACTCTCTCGGGCCTAACCAATGCTTTCTCAAAGGCTAAAGATTTTTTATATTTTACTTTCTGACTTTTAGAATCAATGTATTCATCTTCTAAACTAGCTAGTAAGGAATACTTATCGTCACTATCAAATAAGTTCCGATTAACGGAGGCATTCAAGTATCCAAATTGACTTACAAAATGGTCATAGTCACGATTGAGTTTACTAAGTAATACCTGAAAATCAGACCGACTATAATCTGGATGACGTTGAATTTCAATTAAGGCCTGATAGGTCTCTCTTAGATCAACCATTCCCCTAATGCGACTAATGTCCTTATCCGATAAGGGACTTTCATAAAAGACAGTCTTTTTGAACAGTCCCTTATATTTCCCTCTTTTGCTCGCTTCTTCTGACTTGTATACATCTAGTGCTTCCTCATCTGTCAAATGAAGTTGCACGAATCGATCTATTTTATGTTCAGACAAAGAACTGTCCCAGGCTTTAAATTCTCCCTTCTCGTCTACATAATAACTAATTTCGTCTACTTTTGAACATTTCCGAATGCCATGCGTATCTCGATAATAAATTTGATTTCCCTCATATCCAAAAGAATAGAGCGCTAAGTCCTCACGTATACGACTTGGGATAGAATTATCCACTTCTTCTTGGATAAATACAGGTGCTTTCAAAGAATTGTCAATTTGTTTATGTGCTTCCACATTCTCTAATGCTTTCATTATATCAGTAGATAATGTTTCTGATACCCCCTTAACATTGAGGGTTCCTCCATTAAAATTACGTACCTCATATTCACCCAAAACTTGTGTATTGTATTTCCCATCAAAATAAGGATTAATCCAGACACGCTTATCCTCCTCAAATGGAATAGAGCCACTAAAAACAAGTTCCTCCTCATTAAGATTCTTTGCTTGATCCTTTTGAAAGAAGAGGAGGTCTGTGGTTACTCGAGTACCTGCAATCTTTTTAAAAGCCGTATCCGGCAAACGTACTCCCCCTAAAAAATGAGTGTTGGTTTTAATCTCTTGTAAGACATTATCTGTCCGCTTATCCATTGTCCCGATAGATGAGATGATCGACACTTGTCCTCCGTCTCTTACTAAATCAAGTGAGTGTTTGACAAAGTAATCATGAATCATATAAGGTTTATCATAGTTTTTATCGGCAATGCGAAAATTTCCAAAAGGAACATTCGTTAAGACTAAATCAAAACTATTATTTTGATAGGGAACTTCCTCAAATCCTCGCACTTCAATATGGGTATTGGGGTGGAGTTGTTTTGCGATTGCGCCTGTCACACTGTCTAATTCAACCCCATAGAGTTCTGATTTCTCTCGTATACTTCTAGGCATAGCTGCAAAAAAATTTCCAGTCCCCATAGAAGGATCTAGTATCCTTCCTCCTTCAAAACCATCATCCAGTAATTTTTGCCAAATCTGGCGAATAATCATTGGGTCTGTATAATAGGCTGTGAGGGAACTTTGTTTCATGGTGGAGTATTCTGACTTACTTACTAAACTCTTGAGAGTTAAACGCTCTGATTCATACTTTGGATTGAGTTCATCAAAAAATTCATTGGCAAGACCACCCCATCCAACATACTTGGCTAGTAGTTCTTGTTCTTCTGGACTTGCTTGTCGTCCCTCTTTTTCTAATCTTTTAACAAGATCAATTGCGGCGATATTCGTTTCAATTTTTTCTCGATTTGTCTTAGGGTAAAAGTCCTCTAAATCATCTGGAAAAACAAAATCTTGAACGGGGACATCCGTCTCTTCCATATCTGAAATAAGCGTTTCTGTTTCCTTATCCTTATCTTTTTCCTTTTCATTTTCATTTTCATTTTCATTTTCTTCTTCCAGATAGGAAAACAAATCTATTTCCTGACTTTCACTTGATGAATCAATCTCAATCTCTGAATCTTCTTTTTCAAGTTCTACGAAAGACAATACTTGTTCAATCTCTTCCAAACTGTTCAAGTATAAGATAGGATTCTCTTCAAATAACTGGTTGGAATCATTGAATAACTCTAATCGAACTAAGTCATTTAAGTGTGCATTTTCAATCGAAACCAACTGAAATACTTGTCCTTTATAACTTACTTGTGAACCGATTGGATATTCCCTCAAAGCTTCTTCTACAATTTTATCGACATTAGAAAAGGAGTTAGTTTCTTCCGTTTCCTGCTCAATATCACTTGAAGGAGATAAAACTTCCTCTACTTGATTAGACTTTTCGCTTTTAGCTTTTACTTCATCAAAATGAGTAATTATCTTCAGCTTTTGTGTCAGTGGGAGTTGTGTGTAGTTTTCTTCATGATGGACAAGATCCGTAACGGTATCTAAAGTAGCCATCAATTCTGAACCTAAATAGGCTAGAACATCTCCCTCTTTTTCTTCAAAATGAATCTCAAGAACCTCTTTTTTTAGTTCTTTGGAATCAACCATTAGAAGAAACTCCTCTATATCTCTACTAATGCGGTCAGATAGATTATTCGCAACCCGATAGACATTGACTAAATTGACATCCTGATTCTGATGAAATACAAGCTCACTCAATGGTGTTAGCTTCTCTTTTTCAGATTGGATGTAAAATCGAGTGAAAAGATTATAGGTTGCGACTTCTAGCACCAAGTTTTTCTCAAAATTACTTAATTGAGATAATCTACTTAGACCTGCTTGTCCAAAATTTCTTGTGTAACTTTCTAAATCTTGGTCATTATTTTCAGAACTGGCCTCTAGGAAAGAAATAATATCTTGATGAAACGAATAGACATGAGGTATCTCTTCTATCTTGCCCTCTTCAGTCAAAAAACTCTCTACCAAATCCTGCCATTTCTTATCAAAATGTTGCGCTTGATAACGAAGAAATAAGTCCATTTTCTCTCTATCTTTTGGAATTGTTCCACGAAACATAGCCAATAATTGTATTACTTCCATACTCGCTCCTTTCATCTATACGAAAATAGGAGAATCACATGATTCCCCTACAACTCTATCTCCATTTCAACCTCTTGAGGACTGGTTTCTAAATCACTAGATAAAAGAGAAACGGCATCCGTTCTCATGTAGTATGTATATAAGTCTTCTAGGTCTTGTTGGTTTTCAATCCCTGTTTCAATACTAATCAGAGCCTGTATAAATTCCTTGTAGTGACTCTCCATCATATCTGAAATCTTTTGTTTCATTTCCATAAATACTGAGGACGGTTCAGTGATACTTGTTTGGCCTATGTCTTGTAAATCCTTTTCTAAGGGATTGGTTCCTTCTTCTATTTCCACTAAATCTGAACATCCATCACCATCAGAATCTGCGCTAAGAGGATTGGTTCCTAGCGCCAATTCTTGAGCATCAGTTAATCCATCTTGATCCGAATCACGTTGATAAATGGCTTCCATATACTTCCTTCTTTCCTAGTTAATCTTTTTTCACTCCAATCCTACCAAATAATCCTTGAAAGAAGTATCACAACAAAAAAAGAGAACGAGCCAAAACTGCGTTCTCCTTAAAATGATAAAAATATATTTTATGCCACAAAAGATATGTAAACTAATCTTTTAAATAATAAAAAAGTTCCGACGTTTGTAAATGTTTTGAGTAAATGGAAATTACTTTTTGACCTTTTGGAAATACTGTCTTTCTCTTCAAATCTAATAAAGACTGAGGAACAATTTTCCTAGATGTCTCTTTCAATGTTAATGCTAATATCTGTTTTCTTGTACGTAGAGCATAATCAAACTCCAAATACAAATAACGTCCTGAACCAGTTAGATGAACATGCTTTCCCAATAACTCCTCAATGGATCCTAAAACTTGTAACTTTTGCATCGTGGTTCCATCTTTTTTTATTTTCAACTCATCAATTATGACATGTCTTTTTAAACAATCGTCAAAGAAACAGCCTGCACCTTTTCTGTAATCAACACCACATAGGTGCATGAAATTAGTAGGTGAAAAATGAAGTTCAACACTTTCTATTTCAGTTTCATAATACATGATTTTGCCAACGAAGTGCTCTTTAAAAAAAGAAGCCGCAATTTGTAACTGAGTAAAAAAACGCTGAAGTTTTATTTTTTCGGTGTAATTTGGATTACGATAATCTCTAGAATTTGCCATATTTTCCTCACAAAAAAGGTGGTTTACAGAGTCTGTAAGCCACCTAGTCAGTCGGTTTATTCTGGTGTCTGCCACCGCTTGGCCCTTACGTCCAAGATTGCTATCGGATTTCGTTCTGGTGTCCGCCACCGCTTGGCCCTTATGTCCAAGATTACTATCAGATTGACCATGAGCCGACCACTCATCTACACTATTTATTTTACCTGAAAATGGCTAAAATTTCAAGTGTAAACTCTTCTATTTCGTAGTATAGGCAAAACTAATGGCGCTATCTGCTTGCGAGATTTTTCTAAAGGTATAGTTAGGATTGCCACCATAGTTTGTCTCAGACACAAGGAAAGAACCATCATCATATACTTTCTCGACAAAAGCCACATGACCGTAGATGGCTGGTGTGCCATGTGTACCTCCCACAAAAGAAACAATGGCACCTGCTCTTGGTCTAGAGCCAGTTTCCCCACCAAGACTTGAAGCTGTCGCAACCCAGTCCTGACCATTTCCCATGGTATTAATGATTGAAATCTTCTCTCCATTACTTCCTTTTAATTTTAAGCCTAATTGATTCATACGAGCCGCAACACCCCATGTACATTGTCCATAGGCATAGGCCATACCATCTCCACCACCAGGAACAGAATGCTCATACAAGTCCCCACGAACCCCTTCAAGGGATTGCGGGTCACTTTTTGCCTGTCCTCCATTTGTTTGGCTAAAGCCTTTTTCAATTTGGTAATACCATTCCGTTGCTCTGGTTTGTCTTTCCAGTAGTTTGTCACCAGAATTTCCCTCCCAATAGGTAAGGAAGTGTTGGGCCAGATTGGCTGCACTGCCCGTATTTCCAAAGAAATCCTTTAACCAACTTTGATAGTAAGGACTATCCCCGTGAAGCATAAAATCAAGTTGGAGGTCTAAATCATACCACTTCTTATTTTGGGTGCGTGCATAATTCAATAAAGCTGTATGACGTGTTGAACCATCTGCAGTATCCGTCCATTGCCCTAAACCCAAACCTCTATGAAGGATATTAGGATAAGCACCACTATAAATGGCTGGACCTCCAATTGCTAACCAGGTTTCATCATCCCATGAGGAATCGGTAGCGCCAACAGGAGGAGATAAATAATCTCCTTCAGCTCGTTTTGGATTAATAGAAGACTCTACAGACCAATTTCCTAAAATTGCCGCAATGGCTTGGGGACTTGCCCCTTGAGATTTTAAAAACTCATAAATATGTTTTGCTCGTTCAAACTCATCCCCACCAAACTGACCAATGGCAGGTAAGATAGTTGTCTGAAGTTGAATGACTTTTGGAAAATAAAATTGCGGATTGACATACACCAATTTTTCTTTCTTGTTTTTATACTTTTGATAAGAAACTTTCAAACCTGTATCGTCTGGTGTTTCACCAATAATATCACCCGTTAGGACTCTTCTCCCCTCAATCGCACGGCCATTATGAATAGAATACAAGGTCAATCGACTCTCATTCTCTCCTTTTCCGTTAGTGAGAATAACATTGTCGCCATCTAGAGATACAACTCCATCCATTGGTGCGACAATCGTTTGGTGAGCCTTCGCTTCTAGTAGAATGTACTCCTGAAGGGTAGGTTTTCCGTCTAAATCATAGTATCCATAACGATAAGTCATGGTTAGACTATCTTCGTTGCTTTTCCCCTCAAATGGATTGTCCAATTCCTGCATGGAAGCATACATACCCTCTTCTTTTAGTTCCTTTATTTCCTCTTGATCGTCTTTCGAGAGTTTATACTTAGGAGTTTCATAGAGGTCTTGCATGGATTTCAAATCTTCTCCATCGTTTAAATCATGCCACAAAGTAGATAGATAATCCTTGTAAGTTTCTGAACTAAACAAATGAACTGGTTTGTGTAACTCATAGTCATGGAATTTAAAGTTCATATACCCCATCACATCATCAATTTTTGTGTAATAGGTAATTCCTTTGTCATTTGTGCGAGTATGTTCTGCATCTTCCCAAGTTAGGTGGGTATAAGCTTTTGTTAATTCAAATTCATCTTGTTGAATCAAACTAGCAGATGAAAATCCTAAAAAGAAGCTCATTATAAGTAAAAGAAGAAAGACTATTCCTCCAACTATCCAGGTTACAGGATTTCCAGCCGCAAATGTAAAGAAGGAAAAGGCTGCTTTTAGTTTTTGATAGATATTTCGGACACTTGTAAGACCTTGTTTCTTTAATTTTCGAAACCGATTTTTAAAGGAACTTGGGTTATCTTTCGCTAGTTTCCATCCTTTTCCATCCTTAAAATGATGGTATCGCTCTTTTGTGTTGGTAAGTCTTTTCTTGGTAAAACGACCTGTTTCTTGTCCTGTTTTGACACTAGCTTTTCCAAGGTTATAAGAAAGCCGACTGTAGCGTTTTCCTTTTCTAATGGTCTCTTGTAGCGTGCGATAACCTTCTAAATCTTCATTTTCTGAAGCTAACTCTCCACCTTCACGGCCAAGGACATAAAGAAAAGTTTTGGCTTTCCTACTGACTTTTTTGGACTTATAGGCTTGTTTAGTAGATTTTAGATTCTCTTTTGCGGCCTTTACTTCTTTCTTAGATTTTAATTCTTCTAAACTCTTCCCTTGAAAGAAAAAATTAGATTTATGTTTCAATTCCTGACCGTAGAGAAATTTTTGATTGGTTTTTCTTTCTTTACGACTCTCTTTTCTTTCTTCTTTTGCTTGTACCTTGGCTCCTCTAAATTGCTCCTTGGCTATTTTCAATCGTTTCCTAGCATGAGGCAACCGTCTGTCTCTTAATTCTTTGCGATTCAAAAGAGATGGAGGACTATTTTGAAGAATATGGTTGTAGTCTTCATTTGCTTGTTTTACTCTCTCCTTTGAAGCTTCTCTCATCTCCTCTAGCTTCTGCTTCATCTCTTTTTTCCATGCTTTTTCATCCAGTACAGCGGAATCTTTTTTCTGTTTCTTCACCTCCTTCTTTCCTTGTTTCAAGAATTTCTTCTCATCTTTTAGACTTCTTCTAAATGCCTTTCGTGCACGTATGATTTCTCTTTTATCCTTCATTTTACTTCCCCTTAATTAGAAGCCATTTTATCAGGATCTGTACTCATGATATCAAACAATTGTGTACCTTGAGGAATCTTATTTTTAAAGGGTACGACAACTGAACCAGCTTTTATTAGTCCAGCCCCTTTTTCTGGATTGACTAGGTATTTTTCAAGTTCTTTTGACAAGCCTAAGAGTTGAACCAGTTCTTCTCGGTCATTTTTTGCTTGCTTGAGGAGAATCATAAATTCACTATTTGCAATAATCCGTCTACCATTTGGATCTAACAATAAGGTTTCGACATTTTGGGTTATCCCAGTCGGACTAGCTCCATATTTTCTGACACGACTCCACAATTTAAAGAAGAAATCACTAGCATATTTATCTAATAAGAGAAGCTGCATTTCATCAAAATAAATCCAGGTCTTCTTCCCTAATTTTTGGTTCCGAACAACACGATTCCATATCTGATCAAACACTACCATAAGGGCGATTTGTTTCAGCTCATCTCCTAACTTTTTAACGTTATAGATTAAGAA
This sequence comes from Streptococcus oralis, assembly GCF_003944215.1. Lineage (GTDB taxonomy): Bacteria > Bacillota > Bacilli > Lactobacillales > Streptococcaceae > Streptococcus > Streptococcus oralis_BI. Next base: position 22,365 of record NZ_RJVZ01000003.1, read on the forward strand.
GTTAGATCCTGTCTGAATATTGGTCTTATGAGAAAAAATATCAAGAGAACCTTCGACATACAGTTCCATATCAAGTGCCAAGTTCTGCGCTTCTTCTTCTGGTTGTTGGCTCAAGACAAAGACCCATTCTTCCAAAGAAGGCTCTTTAAATGACTGATAGGTGAGTCTGGTAACTCTGTCGATAATCGATTTTTCTCTTCCATCCATTTTCCTATCCAATAACTTGCCGATAAAGGATAAAAGAAATTCTGATTTTACCTTTACAGGATCCTCATCCATATTTTCCTCAGACAAGTCAAGGACATTGAGATAAGTTTGGGAATCGGGCGCAATATCAATCATTTCTCCCCCAAAAGCCCGTCCAATAACACTGTACTCTGCTTCTGGATCCACGATGATAATTTCAGTATTTTCACCAGATTCCTTGATTTTGGTCGTGATAATTTCATGTTTGGTTGCCATCCCTTTCCCAGCTCCAGATGTTCCTAAAATCAGACCAGACGGTGTATTTAATAGGCTGCGATCAATGGTAATAATATTGCTTGAGATTTGATTGATACCGTAATATTTCCCACTACGGTCTTGTAAATCTACTGAAGTCCAAGGTGAGTTCACTGCTATATTGGACGTTAATAAACTCCGTGATACTCCTTCTAAAAAATCACAACCAAATGGCAGCAAACTATTAAAAGCTGCTTCTTGCATATATGGAAGTTTATCAATCATTAGGTCATTTGAGCCGGCCACTTGTTGGATAGTGTCTAGGGCTTGTTTGAGTTCTTCTTCATCCTGACCAAAAACACCAATCAAGAAGACCGTTTGAAATAGTTTATCTCCTGTCTCGGTCATGGTTTTTAAGAGTTCCTCAGCTTCATCGATATTGCTTTCTAATACATGACCTACTTTTTCCAAATAGATACCTGTACGAGCTAGTTTTTGTTGTTCCCCAATCTTTTGGGATTCCATCAAGGTCTTCTTTGTTCGTAGTTTCTTCATAGCATCTGCCTTGGTCGAACTTTGAGCATGGAGGCTCACAATCAATTCCAAATCTCCTTGCATGAGGTCTCGAATAAACTGATCCCCTAATTCCATGCCGTAGTCTCTCACATAGACAATCTGCAATAAGCGGTCATTAATTTGTAGGTAATTCTTGTTTTTAAAATCTAAGAGATTAGGTGCTATGAAGTGACGAGTTGTCTGACCAGATCTCGTTAAATCACGGTAAGAAAAAGGAAGATGGTGTTCTCCTCTAAGCATATCTGCCAACAAGTTCACCCGTTCTTCTCCAGCCAAGGATTCAAATCGAGCTTCAATTTCTGAGAAACCACTCTTGAAATATTCTCCAATTTGGAACAAGGAACGATAGGCTTGTTTGGGATTAGTATCCTTTCTACCAAAGCTAATCAACTTCACAGCTGAAAAATTATTTTCGCCACTGTCTAAATTCTGATTCATCATCCGATTCAATTCTTTACGATAGCTATCGTACCCATCTTCTTTTTCCTCATACAAAACACTTTGTCTGAATTTTTCTAAATTCAATCTTTTATTAAAGATAGTTAATTGGAAGTTGGTTTGGTCATCTAGGGAGTTAATCAAATCAGAATACTTCTCAATGATTGCCCCCTTATCTTCTAAACCAACGGTCTGGTAATTGACATCACCAAGTAAATAGCTTTGTGAAAAATAATCTTCTTTTACCTGCATCAGACCATTTTGATACAGGGCTTGATAGGAAAGAGTATTAGCCGTAGAGGGTAACACTTCCTCTTTTTTCCCTTTAACTTCTTCCTTTTTATTAGTCATTGAAGTTTTTTGTTTCTTTAATGTATTTGATTTTCTTTTCATGTTCAGGTCCTTTCTTTCCTGTAATTGTGCGTAGGGGAACCGTTAGTTCAAAATGAAGACGGTATTTCAAATAATGTTCAAAATATAAATCATTGGGTTTATAGACTCCAAAAAGCATGAGGGGGATGGTAAAGGCAAACACAAAACCGTAAACAAACCAATCTCCAAATTGCCAGAAAAAGAGATTCAAGCCCAAAACAATAATTGTGACAATAAAGGCTGGTAAAACAAAGATGATTTGTCTTGTGGTGAAGCCTAACCAAGCCCTGTGTTGGTATTTTGAGATGTCTTTAAAGACACGTGTATTCATGACTTTCCTTTCTAAAAAGGCTAAGAAGCATTCACTTCCTAGCCTTTATCTAATTACATACCTAAGATTGAGCGAGCCGTACGTTGAGAACCAACGAGGGCAATAATCAGTAAGATAGCTTGTACCAAACTACCAAACATAATCGCAAGTGATTGCAGGACTCCTGCACCATTTGAAACAGCTATTTTCCCAGCAGATTCAAATAAAGGAACAAGAGAAACAATCAGAAAAATGAGAACCCCTTGTACCGCATAGACCATAATATTTTTTAAATAGCCAATACCAATAGACTTCCACTCATCACTTAAAAATGTTGGAATCGTAAGAGGGGCAAATGGAATCATAAGGTAGAGTTGAATAAATCGAATGGATACCAAAAGATTGACCATGGCTGCACTTACTATCCGAACTAGCCAAATTAGGAGGGCGAAAAAGCCCACAATCATCCGGCCAATAAATCCTGAACCTTTTAATCCAGAGATGGTATCATACTTTGCCCCACCGTGAGCCACAATCGAGGCCACTTGTTCAATGGCGTGACTCGCAATCCCGATGATAGCTTCTACGATAACGGTAGTATTGGTAATTACAACTGCGACCATAATGTAACTAATCAACATCGGCGCTAATGCTTCAAAGGTCATCGCTCCTCCTGAGTTAGCAATTTTCTTTGCCATCTTCGAAAATTCTAAGATGAGAACAACTGATAAAATCGCAACTCCAAGAGGCTGCATGACACTTTTAGTAATACTAGACATATAAGTCCAAACAGTTGGATTGTAGCTAGATAGAGATTTAATCAAATCTACCGTAGATTGTAAATCTACATTAAATCCTTCAAATAAATTTTCAGCTGATATTTTTTCAGATGCAAGGTAAACAAAGGGTGAGACTAAACTAAGATTCATGTCATTGTTGATCCTCCTAAATAGAAATCTGGGTTACAAAGGCTCCAGCAGCCCCTACCATAACTCCACCGACAATTTCAAGAATGGCATTCCGAACACCTGGTCCACCATCTTTAATGTTGGTTGCAAGGTTGACAATCCCCACAACAACGAGAAAGGCACCAACCGCAATCAATCCCTTCTGCAACAAAGACATAGCTTGTGCAAACATGGCACTTGCGTCTACTCCATAAACAAAACCTTTAAAATGCGTAATCATCTATTTCCTCTTTTCTATTTTTATTTTAAACTAGATTCAAAAGTTAAATCACGAATTCTAAGGCCTTCAAGATGATTTTCTTGTCTTTGATTCAAAGGATTGATTTGATAGTTCCACCACCGTTCATCGGTTTCTTGATTGGCTAGGTATTTCCAGTTTGGATGCTTAGTGGAATTGTATTTTTTGCTTTTAAAGACAGGCATATTGGCAATTCGAACCAAGCATTCATGCCGTTTCATATTTCCGACTTCATCAGGTGTCATTAAATCACGAGCAATCTTTTGATGAGAAAGGGATCCTGAACCTGTCTGGCCAAAGGAACGACTAGTATTTCGAACATCAATGGTTTGTTTACCGAGTAACCCACTCATAAATTTAAAGGTATCTTCATCATTACCACCTAAGTAGACTAAGCTATCACAATTTCCAAGAATAGTTTTCCAAGCTTCTTTTTCTTTATAGAGCCCTTGAAGTTGTGCAATATTTTGAAGAATGGGAACGAGACTCATATTACGAGAACGAACTGTTGAGGTTTGTTCAGCAAAATCTGGGATTTCTCCGATATTCGCGAACTCATCTAAATAGACTCTCACATGAAGAGGCAATTGACCCTTAAAATCAATATCTGCTTGTCTTGTTAAGGTTTGAAATACGGTTGAAAAAAAGAGGGCTGAAAGAAAGCGAAAGGTACTATCGTTATCTGGGATAACTAGGTAAACCATTGATTTTTCCTGGCCCCATGTCTTCATATCAAGGGTATCTCTTTTGGTCAAATCCATGACACTTTGAATATTGAAGAGGGCAAATTTAGCAGTGGTTACAGCTATAACAGAATCCAGAGTCTTATCCTTATAATTTTGAAAATCTGCCCAATTTCGCATGGTAAAATTTTCAGTCCCATACTTTTTAGAATAATTTTCAAATAGAATTTCTAAGACACTTTTTTCTTGATTTTCACCCTTGGATAAGTGTTTAATGAGTTTTGAGATTTCAGCAAAACTTGGATAACGCCCTCTTTTTTTTCGCTCTTCCACTTCTTTTTTTTGACGTTTCAACAAGTTTTGGTATTCTGTTTGACTCAAACGACTCTCTTCAATGTGCTGTTCTCTTGTTTTAGGTGGGTTATAGAAATCGACCAAGTAGGAGGCTAAAGCTCGTACCAAAGTCATAGAAGCTTCATCCCAAAATGGATCACTACGAGAGCCAGAGCCTTTGGTGTTATTGAAATAAACCGTCAACATGCGATTCAAATCATTTTCTGTCTCTATATAGCGGAAAGGATTGAAGCCATCTGAGTTCTTCATATTGACTAAATCTAGCACCTTTACTTGGTAGCCATGTTCCAAAAAGAGTCTTCCTGTTTTCTCAGCTAAGTGATCTTTAGGATCCACGACAATATTTGAACTATTCATCTGAATCAGATTGGGTTTTACAAAGCGAAAGGTCTTCCCACTTCCTGAACCTCCGATCACCGCAATATTCTTATTTCTATCATATTGGGGTGATTTCTTATCTAATAATGTCAAACGAACATCTTGAGCTAAGATCGTATCATGAGAAAATTCTTTACCGTAAAAGAGCTTCTTTTCTTTTAGAGTTCCAAAACGGGCGCTCCCGTATTCTACTCCTTCTCGGTATTGTTTTTTGCCAGTCTCTAAATAGAGATAAACCAGCAACATCATCACAAAGCCTAGTAGAAAAAAAGCACTTGATTTTCCAGTAAAAGAAATATTCCATGGCGACTGAAGAACTTCATCTTGACCCTCCATCAGAAGATGAGTCCATTTATCTAATGTATTTCCAGTATAGGAATCATACAAAAGCGTCAAACGATGAAAAAGATAGCCTAGTAAGATACCTAACAGTGAGAATAGTAGGAATTTCTTTCCACTGTACATCATCTCACCATCTCTTTCTGTTTGACGGCTCCTTCTTGTCTAAAGGTAATTTGGGATTTAGCCTCATCAATTGCATCGTCTAATGACTTATCCATGGTAAAATCAGCTAATTTCTCTGGATTATTAACCATTTTTTCTAACAGATGGTCTAAATGATTGTCCAGAATCGAACGGTCTTTCGTGTAGAAATGTAGAGAATCCCCTTGCCAAGCGATGGCTAAAGGAATCTCTTCTTTTTCTAAAAAAGCTTTAAATTTCTCTATATCAATTGGTTTGTCTAAAAAATCTTTTTTCAGATTAATCGTATCAATCGAATAGGGAGATTGTAGCAATTCTTCTAATTTCTGCACCCCTATCTTATAGGCGGAATCCTGTGCTAAAGCCTGACGTCTAGACCATTCTAGAATCTTTAAAAGACTTTTTACAGTAAATAAAAGACTACGCTCAGCATATTGAACCGCCATTCGTTCCTGTTGTTCAGAGGACATCTGATACCTCCTTCTTAACAAATAGCAGCTTTCCTTCTTTATAACGATAAGCTATCAATTTCTGACGTTGCTTAATCGACTTGACAACCTGCAGTAGATCTCTCGAATAAGGTTCTCGAAGAGTAACTTCTACTGCATTCCCATCAACGATACCAACACGTTTAAATTCAATGTAGTCTTTTTTAAGATGTCCTAAGCCCATACCAAAAGGAAAGTGATGAATCAATTGGATGGTACAACCACCTTTATTTCCCATTTGTTTCAAATCATACAAGTTTACTACCTTCATGATTAACTCCTTTATCTAGTTTGTCGCATCGTTTAAGTCTGGTAACGATAAACTCCGTGTCTGTTAGAAAATTCTCACACACGTCTTGTGCCAGTTGCCCTTCACAGGGAGATACTCTCAGTCCCTACTTACACAGGCACGCTAATCAAGACGGAGTGGATTCAATTTTCAAAGAACAGGTAGCTTTATTATAGATAAGAGTAGTTGAAATTTTTATCACATTTTTTATTTTTCTGTAGAGCTAAATTCATACTAAACAAAGATTTTGAAATAAAAGACTAACGTTGTTACATAACGTTAGCATTTCATTTCCCTAAAACAAGCTAATTTGGTCTAAAAAAGCAGCAAACTATAAACTAGTAGGTTCCACACCAAATGTACACCCATACTTCCCCATAAGTCAGATTTATAGCGCACCATCCCTAAAAACATCCCAAGTGAAACATATAAACACCAAGCTAGTATGGTTCCTGGATGATGTGCTAAGGCAAATAAAACACTTGTCAAAGCAACTCTAATATCTATTTTACTGACCAAGTTCCATATAATTTCTCGATACAGAAATTCTTCAACCATACTCGCATTGATTAAGAACAATAAAAATGAAAACCAAGGAACTTGATGTTGAAGGCCAATTAAGTTTGCTTGGTTCGTGCTTCCTTGAGCATGAATCAGACTAAAACATAGGCTTATAATCAGTAGGCTAACGAATCCAATACCAATCCACTTTATCCTAATTTTCATATTGACCTTGGCCACTTGTTTTCGTTGACCATACATCCATAAAAAAGAAATGAGTGACGCACAATAGAGAATCTGTAGTATAGTTAACTCACCGATACAAAGCAATTTAAGTAAGTATAGGGATAGCAATAGGACATTAACTTGTTGGAATATATAAACTGGAATTATTCTTTTCATAGTTACCTCCGAAATAAATCTTCATAATCTAAATCTAATACCTGCACAATCCTTTCTACCCATGGACTTTGAGGCATTCGTTGTTCCATCTTGTAGTGGCGTATCTTTTGATACAAACGATTCAATTCACTTGGATAGTGAAACTCTCCCGCAAACATTTTTCTGGTTAACTCAATCCAGCTAATATTTCTTTCAGCCAAAATAATGGACAAGTTCTCCCAAAATCGTTCAGCCATATTGCTTCTCCTTTAGTTAGATAAATAATGTGTTTGTGCCATGTAAATCAATTGTTTCGTATCTCTTGGCAATAGAGCTCTAGCCTCTTCCAAATTCAGATTTGGATAAACCCGCTTATTTGAAACTGCAAGAGGAAGTCTGATGGTTAGTTCAGGATTTTTTAAGATCATCTCAACGAAATCCGTTAATCTTAGGTTATCTCGATTCTTAAATCGTAATAAATTTGGAGATAAAAATTCGAAACAATCTGAAGAATAGCTCATCATTTCAATTAATTTTTCCTTTGTCATTTCAGAAACTGAATGGCAAGATACTTCGATACCATAGTTTTGGAAGAATTCTAAAAGAAGTTGATTTCTATGGCTATTTTTACTTAGATAGAGATCAATCATGGGAGACCTCCAACAAATTTGATTCCATTTGATATTCTGAGACGACTAAGGAATCTAATGATTTTGAGAAGTTAATTGATTTCTTATCTTCATCATAAGCTTTTACAGTTACTTGGGTTGTAAGTATTCCCTCTTTTCCCTCTGCTCGATAGCCTTGTCCATATAAAATAAAAACGAGATTTTGATGATCATCTACAAAGGCATCGACACCATTCTTTATGTCTTGACTTTCAAGGAATTCCATAACGTTTTGAAGATAGGATTCGTAAAATAGTGGGTAGTTGTGTTTTTTATGGTAATCATCTAAGAATGTCACTTCAAACTCACATGGATAATTGGGCATCAAAAATAATTGTTCATCCAGCTGTTTGATTTCTGCATCATGTAATTCTGTTTCTAATTCATCACAATCTAGTATTGATTCTTTATTTAATGCTTTCATCTTTTTCCTCTATTTCTTTTAATTTCTTTGCGATTGCGGCAATCACAGGAACGGTTACACTATTACCAGCTTGTTTATAGAGCTGACTATTACTAGAGACTTTTCTAGCAGCTTCAAAAGCCCAATCAGGAAAACCCTGCAAGCGAAAACACTCTTTAGGAGTGATTCGTCGTATCCTCAGACGGTAAAATTGTCCATCTATTAATACACCAGCTACATGATAAACTTGTTTATCTTCTCCTTCATAGCTAGCAACTACTACTCCCATTTGACCACTAGTTGTTAACGTATTAGCTATACCTTTTCCAACTCTACCTCTACGAAACTGAGAACTTGGTCTTTCCAAATTGATGGAATCTCCTATTTCTGCTTGAGCATATCCTTTTTTCGTTGCTTCCCGTACTTTTAGAAATTGGATTGGTTCTGGAATCAGTATTTTAGGGATTTTATCTCCACCTTGCATTGTAGTTAATGTTGGAGATAATCCCTCACTTCCATAAACTCTACCAGTTTCCTTAAAGCTAGTTGGTAAATCTCCAACAACCACAATACCATGGCGATCTTGAGTATTTAAAGTAAACATTGGCTCTTGGTTTTCCTTAAAGCGTCTACCATTTTGTCTCTTGTCTAATCTATCTGGTGTCATACACGGAATCGCAACTTTAAATCCTTCTCCTTTTCCACGAACTAAGGTTGGCGCAAGACCTTCTGAATAATAGACTTTACCACTCATTCCACTTTTTGATGGATTCAAATTCCCTAGTGTTTTTAAAGTCTCAGAGTTAGTTGCTTGACCTTCTCGTCTGAAAGGAAATAGGAGTCTGGTACCTTTCTTTCTAGAATGTCCGATAATAAACACCCTCTCTCTGTTTTGGGGAACGCCAAAATCCTTACTGTTAAGCACCTGCCACTCAACATCAAACCCCAACTCATCAAGTGTGGTAAGAATTGTGGTGAACGTCCGTCCCTTATCGTGATTGAGTAGGCCTTTAACATTTTCAAGAAAAAGAAAACGTGGTTGGATTTGTTTGGTCGCCCGAGCAATTTCAAAGAACAAAGTTCCTCTAGTATCTTCAAATCCCAATCGTCTTCCTGCGATTGAAAATGCTTGACAAGGGAATCCCCCACAGATGACATCGACTTTCCCTCTAAGTTTTTTAAATTCGTCATCTGAAACATCTCGTATGTCATGAAATTCGATTTCTCCTTCCGTTTGAAAAATGGACTTATAAGATTCTCTAGCAAATTTATCAATCTCACAAAATCCAATACACTCGTGTCCGACACTTTCCATTCCTAGTCGAAATCCACCGATACCAGAAAATAAATCAATAAATTTCATTTCTTGATTACTCCTTTCTGATCGACTACCAATGTCCAAAGAGTCACACCACTTGAAATTAAAATGAACATAACTAATATCCACTCGATTGGCGACATTTAACTACCTCCTTTTCTAACACGGTTATTCCAAACAGAATACAAACCGTTAAACACAAATTCAGCAAGCACTTCCGCACGTCTAACAAAGCGAACATTATCTAGAGCATACTGATAGATTCTCTCAAAATCAGTCATAGCAATTTCACTGGCTGTTTCAGAAAAACCTTCTCGTCTAAATTGATCTTGTACCAATCCCCAAATATAATCTCGATCATATTTTGTGACCTTTTCTACTTTTCTTTTCAAGATAGGTTGAGTATTCCTATCCTCCTCATCCTCAATAAATAAAAAATCAGTCTCACTATATTTAGTCTCACTAACTTCAGTCTCACTAGGGGCTGAATATGAGACGGGGGTCGTTTCATTTTCAACCTGCCCTAGTCTTTTTTTAACACTAGGCCTGTTTGAATTACCTACTGGGGTAGAAGATAATTCCCCTAAATAAATCTTATTAGCTAGTCTTCCTTTCTCACTTGAAGATTGTTGAACTTCATCAATTAAATCATATTCTTTAAGAGTTCTTTTGATGGACAGTAATTTTGACTTCGAACAACCTAATAGCTTCATCAGTTTAGAATTAGAAAATACTAAATAAACCGCTCCTTCTTCATCTATCCAACCACGACTAAGAGATAATTCTAAACGATCTTTTAAAATAGAATAAGCCACCTTTACCTCTAGTTTCATATCCATATATTTCTCATCCTCAAAAAGAATTTTAGGTAATTTATAATACCGTTCTGAAGTTTGGTATTGATTTGCGGTAATTCGTTTCATAGCGCTCCTCCAAGTTCTTTGAGTATTAAATCTCCACTTGATTCCAATCGAACCAAGCCACTTTTTTCTAATTCAGCCATAAGAGAGATGGCTTCAACAATGTCAATTCCCATTTCACGTACTAAAAATGAAATGACAATATAGCGTGATGATTGTAATTCTTTTGTCATTTTTCCTCCTGAAAATAAAAAAAGGAGAACAATATTCAACTGTTCTCCAAAATAATTTTATTAAAAAGAAAAACCCTGCCAAATTAATTTTTGGTAGGGTTTTTGGTAGGAAACTAAATTAATTTATCAGTTTCTAAAATGTGTTCACGATTCTAAAAGGCTGATACTATAGTATTCCGAATTCTAATTGGTATATGCCTCTTATTTAAGAGTAACTGAAGCTCCAGCTTCTTCCAATTTAGCTTTGATTTCTTCTGCTTCTGCAGTTGGAACGCCTTCTTTGATGACACCTGGTGCACCATCAACAAGTTCTTTAGCTTCTTTAAGTCCAAGACCAGTGATTTCACGTACAACTTTGATAACGCCGACTTTCTTGTCGCCTGCAGCTGTCAATTCAACGTCAAATGAATCTTTAGCAGCTTCTTCAGCGCCACCAGCAGCAGCTACAGCTACAGGAGCAGCCGCAGTTACACCAAATTCTTCTTCGATAGCTTTTACAAGGTCGTTCAATTCAAGGATTGAAGCTTCTTTAATTTCAGCAATAATGTTTTCAATGTTCAATGCCATTGTTATTTCCTCCAAATAAGTTTTAAATTTTATAATAGTTTTTTTCGTAGCTAGGCTACGCTGCGTAGCTTAAGATTAAGCTGCGTCTTCTTTGTTGTCTGCAACCGCTTTGACTGCAAGAGCAACGTTGCGCACTGGCGCTTGAAGTACAGAAAGGAGCATAGAAAGAAGTCCTTCGCGGTTTGGAAGAGTTGCAAGAGCAACGATTTCTTCTTTAGATGCGACAGCGCCTTCGATTGCACCACCTTTGATTTCAAGTGCTTCAGCGTTTTTAGCAAAATCGTTCAAGATTTTCGCTGGTGCGATAACATCTTCGTTAGAAAATGCTACTGCAGATGGTCCAACAAATACTGATGCAAGATCTTCAAGACCAGCTTTTTCAGCTGCACGACGCAAGATTGAGTTTTTAATAACTTTATACTCAACTTCGCTTCCACGAAGCTCACGACGAAGAACTGTATCTTGCTCAACTGTCAAACCACGAGCGTCTACAACAACGATAGATGCAGCAGCTTTCATTTTTTCAGCTACTACGTCAACTAGTTCCGCTTTTTTAGCAATAATTGCTTCACTCATTAGTGTGTTCACCTCCGTAATTATTTTGCTTGGGGAATTTTTCCAAAAGAAAAACGCGCCCAAACCTAGACACGAAAGTACAATACGCTTCTTTTTACATGATACGTTTTGTCCTCGGTAGGATCTTTATGAGTCGAGCTCCCCTACTGTCTTAGGCAGTTTTTTCAAACCGTATATAAGTATAGCATAGACAAAAAAAGAATGCAAGATTTTTGCAAACTTTTTTTGAAATTTTTTTAAATCTCTACCGTCAAAACTTTGCCTTGCTTAACTACCTGTTCTCCAGCGATATAAACATCATCAACATCACTGGATTTGACTGCATAAACGAGATGAGAGAGCATATTTTCCTGAGGTTGAAGATGGATTTTTCCCTTAGGTTGAATCACGAGAAAATCTGCTTGCTTGCCAACTTCCAGACTTCCTATCTGTTCTTCCATTCTAAGAACCTTAGCACCTTCTATCGTCAGAGCCTTTAGAGCTGTTTCGATGGGGAATTGGCTGGCATCTCCACTCTTCATTTTCTGAAGAAGGGCTGCAGTCCGTCCTTCCTCAAACATATCTAGATTGTTATTGGAAGCGACCGAGTCAGTCGCAATTCCGACTGCTACTCCTGCTTTTTGCAGTTGGATGATGGGAGCGATTCCTGAGGCCAGTTTGAGATTACTGATAGGATTATGAGCAATAGCTACTTGAGAAGTTGCCAAACGTTCAATTTCTCGCTCGTTTAATTCGACCCCATGAGCAAAGACGGACGGATGGTCTAAGTAACCTAGTTCTTCTAGAAAGGTGAGGGGGCGTTTGCCATAGCGTTTGAGGATAATTCCTGATTCCTCCTGAGTCTCCGCTACATGGATATGGATAGGAATGTCCAGCTCTTTTGCCATATCTAAGCTTTCTTCCAGCAAGTCTTGATTACAACTGTATGGAGAATGTGGAGCTACCATAACCTTGAAATTTGGATTTTCATATCCTAAGATTTCCTCTATAATAGCACGTGTTCTGCTTATGGTCTCAGCAGTTGTCTCTGTCTCTGAAGAAAAGAGGGTCGGTGAGAAATAACAACGCATCTTAGATGCCTTGACTGCCTGATAAATTCTCTCAATATCCACACCATTGGGATTATACATATCGTTGAAGGTTGTTGTTCCTGACTGGAGCATCTCTGTCAGAGCCTGCTTGACTGCTCTTGTAGTCATATCTGCTGTAAATCCTGCTTCAGCTGGCCAGATATAGTCATTGAGCCATTCATGGAGATTGCTGTCATCTCGGATCCCTCTCAAGCCTGTCATAGCAGAATGGGTGTGGCAATTAACCAAACCAGGCATGATCCAAGCTCCTTGATAGTCTATAATCTGCTCAGCTTGATCTAAAATCTCTGGCTTCTCTTGACCGACATAGACGATTTGAGAATCCTTAACAACCAAGATACCATCCAGATGCACATGAAAAGCTTGGTCACAAGTAACGATATTTACATGCTGATAGACTTTCATTGTTTTCTCCTTCTAAGACCTTGATTTTTCTAGCTATTGTAACAAAAAAGTCACCCGAAGGCAACTTTTAGTGTCATTAAGACTTTAAATGGACAGGGATGGCTTATTCAGAGCTAAAAACTGCAGCTCGCTGCATTTGGTAATACTTGCCCTTTCTAGCCATGAGGTCCTGATGGTTACCATACTCAACAATGTCACCATCTACCAAGACAAGAATCAAATCCGCATCCTGAATGGTAGACAAGCGGTGAGCAATGATAAAGCTTGTTCGCCCCTTCATGAGTTTGGCAAAGGCGTCCTGGACCAGCACTTCTGTCCGCGTATCAATGGATGAAGTCGCCTCGTCTAAGATAAGAATCTTAGGAATAGCCAGAAAGACTCGGGCGATGGTCAAGAGCTGGGCTTGACCGACAGAGAGAGATTCTCCTGCATTTTCCAACTTGGTATCGTATCCCTGCGGCAACTGTTGGATGAAAAAATCTGCATTGGCTGCTTTGGCAGCAGCAATCACCTGCTCCCGACTGGCTTCAGGATTTCCAAAGGCAATATTGTCATGAATAGTCCCTTGCTTGAGCCAGGTTTCTTGGAGCACCATCCCAAACTGCTGTCTCAATGATGCTCGGGTATAATCGTAAATGGATCGCCCGTCTAGCAAGATATCTCCCGAGTTAATGGGATAAAAACGCATGAGGAGATTGATGAGGGTTGATTTTCCAGCACCCGTAGGACCAACAATAGCAACCTTGCTACCAGCTGGGATATCGGTGGATAAGTCCTTAATCAAGATCCTTTCAGGATTGTATCCAAAAGAGACATGTTTAAAGGAAATAGCTCCTTTAACTTGGTCACTGGTCAAAACTTCCTTACTTGTTTCAGCAATCTCAGGACTTTCTAAGACAGCATAGACGCGCTCTGCACAAGCGAGAGCACTTTGCAACTCAGCTAAAACAGAAGAAATATCATTAAAGGGCTTGGTGTACTGTTGAACATAGTTCAAAAAGGTCACTAAACGCCCAATTGTCAAGGTGGACCCCATCATGATACGATAGGCTCCTACTCCAGCTAAAAGCGCGTAAATGAGTGCATTTACAAAGCGAGTCGAAGGATTGACCGTTGATGAATAAAAGATGGCTGACTGAGAATAGCTTGCGTAGTTGTCATTGGCCGCACGCAGTCTTTGGATAAACTCTGCCTGAGCATTAAAGGACTGGATAATGGTCTGTTGGCTAAGCGATTCTTCAATCAACTGAGTCTGAATCCCCCTTGTCTCTGTTTGCTTTTGGAAGAGATGATAAGATCTCTTGGCAATAAAGCGTGAAATCAACATGGACAGTGGCGTCAACAGCAAGACCAAGAGGGTCATGAGGAGATGAATTTGGAGCATGGCTAGAATGCTGACCAAGATCATCAAGACACCAAAGAAAAATTGATTAAAAATCATGGTCAAGCCAGCTGCCAACTGTTCGATGTCTGTGGTTACACGACTAACCATCTCCCCACTACCTTGCCTATCTACAAAGGCAATCGGTAAACGATGGAGTTTATGGATTATTCGCTCTCGCAAGTCTTTGGTATAAGAGAAGATTATGCGATTATAAAGAAGAGGATTGGCCCATTGAACTAGGGTATTTCCTATGACCACCAATATCATCTGAATGAAAATCTGCCAAAAAACTAGCGAAGAACCAGCCACTAGAACCTGGTCAATGACCTGCCCAATCAGAATAGGTAGATAGATTGATAAGCCAACTTGGGCAATAGTTCCTAGAAAGGCTAGGAAAAGAAGGAAAGGATGACTTGCAAGGTCTTTAGCCAAACGTTTGAGCGTCTGGTTTGCAGTTTGTCGTCTCATGCTAGTTCTCCTTTCCATGTTGGGATGCATTGATTTCACGATAGACTTGGCTAGTCTTCATCAAGTCCTCGTGCTTGCCGATAGCTAGGAGCTCACCTTTTTCCAAGAGGAGAATCTGGTCAGCAATCTGTAGAGTCGAGGTTCGTTGAGAAATCAAGATTAGGCTCGTGTTTGGAAAATTCTCTCTAATAGCTTTCAACAACTTGGACTCGGTAATGGTGTCGAGGGCCGAGGTCGCATCATCTAGGATGAGAAACGGAGTTTGACGCAAGACCGCTCGTGCGATAGACAGCCTTTGTTTTTGTCCACCTGAGAAATTTCGTCCTCCTACCTCAACTATGGTATCTAAGAGTCCTTCCTTATCACTGACAAAATCCTTTGCTTGCGCAATCTCCAAGGCCTGCCAGAGTTCTTGGTCAGTCACTTCCTGATTTAAACCCAAAGTCAAGTTGGAACGAATGGTTCCTTTAAAGAGTTCGACTTTTTGAGGCACATAGGCAATCCAAGACCGCCACTGCTCAAGATTGCGAGGACTACATCCATCTCGATAAAGGTAAATGCTCCCCTTGTCTGCTGGATAAAGTCCAAGTAAGACTTGCACCAAGCTTGATTTACCAGAACCAGTACCCCCGATGATACCAAGGATTTGCCCCTGCTTCATATCAAAGGAAATGTCTCTCAGAGAAGGTTGAGCCGCATCAGGAT
Source organism: Streptococcus oralis (assembly GCF_003944215.1). Lineage (GTDB taxonomy): Bacteria > Bacillota > Bacilli > Lactobacillales > Streptococcaceae > Streptococcus > Streptococcus oralis_BI. The sequence goes on from NZ_RJVZ01000003.1 coordinate 37,943, forward strand.
AGGTAAAAGTCAATTCTTGAACTTGTAAAACCCGATCACTGGTAGCTTGTTTTTGTTCTAACTCTGAGTGGATGTCTTCGGGATCTTGAGCAAAGACTTCCTCGATTCGCTTAGCTGAGATATAGGACTGGTTGAGAGAATTAATCAGCATAGCTAGCTTAACCAATTCCACCAAGATCTGCAAAAGATAGTTGATAAGGGCAATAAGAGCACCCTGGCTGAGTAAACCTCCTTGAATCGAAATATAGCCCTGCCAGATGATGACGAGAAGAGTTCCATTAACAATCAGATAGGTCAGAGGTGTTAATAAAGTAGCCCAGAAACCCGTCTTTTCTTGCAAACTGGCATAGACTTGGTTAAGGGTTTGAAAAATCTGTAACTCTCGTTTTTCCTGACCAAAAGCACGAATAACTCGCATCCCTTGCAATTGCTGGCGCGTTTCCTGAACTAGTTGGTCCGTTTTCTTTCTGAGACTGCTGTAGAGAGGATTGACCAGTCGAGAGAGCCCGACAATGACAATCGTCAAAATAACAACCATGACCAAAAACCAGAAAGTCAGCTCAGCTGAAATGCGATAGGCCATAAAAATGGCTCCAAAAACGATAATAGGCGCTCGCAAAAAGAGACGCAGGAATTGATTGATACCAGTCTGAATTTGGTAGGTATCCGAAGTCAAGCGAGTAACCAAGCTAGAAGTTGTCAAACGGTCTCTGCTGTCCTTGGGCAAGGAAAGAATATGACGATAGAGGTCGTTTGTCAGTTCTTTGGCAAACCCAACCGCTGCCTTGGCTGAGTAAAACTGAGCTACCAATGCCACTAAAACGCCAATCACTGCAAAGATAAGGAGCAGGCCAATCTGCATCCAGAGATGACCTTGATCCCTCTGGGGCAATGATTGGTCAACAATCCCAGCAATCACCATGGGAACCAAGAGTTCAAAAACAGCTTCTAGTAACTTGAACAAGGGGGCTAAAATGGATTCTTTGATATAGGGTTTGAAGTAAGATAGTAAGTGTTTCATAGATCCCTTCTATTCTTATTCTGGAAATGAAGAAAGTGGGAAGCGCCCACCCTCTCTGTTTTATTTGTTTAAGTAAGGTAATAGATAGCCATATCCTGCTTCTTCCATCTCATCCTTGGCCACAAAGCGCAAGGAGACCGAATTGATACAGTAACGGAGGCCACCTAACTCCTGAGGTCCATCTGTGAAAACATGACCCAAGTGAGCATTGCCTGACCGAGAACGAACTTCGATTCGCTCCATCCCATGACTCAGGTCTTTGTAATAGTGAATCAATTCCTTGGAAATCGGACGACTAAAACTTGGCCAACCACAACCTGAAGCAAACTTATCCTTAGCAAAAAAGAGTGGCTCACCCGTCGTGATGTCTACATAAATCCCTTCTTCAAAAGTTTGGTCATAAGCATTACTAAATGGAGCCTCTGTAGCAGCTTCTTGCGTAACACGATAGGACTCTTCGGATAAACTTTCCTTTAACACTTCTTGACTAGGCTTTTCATAGTTAGATGCATCAATCAAGGGCTTCTCAGCATCCGTTACATCGATATGACAGTAACCTGAAGGATTTTTCTTGAGATAATCTTGGTGATAGTCTTCAGCCAGAATATAGTGGCGAAGTTTCTCCACTTCTACTGCAATCTTTCGACCTAGCATGCGTTCCTGCTCCTGCACCACAGTGTAGATAGCTGGCAAATCTGCTTCATCTTGGTAATAAATCCCAGTACGATATTGACGACCACGGTCATTCCCTTGCTGGTTGATAGATAAAGGGTCAATGACACGGAAATAATAAAGTAAAATTTCTCTAAGTGACACTGCTTTCTCATCGTAAATCACTTGAACCGTTTCTGCATGGTCTGTTTCCTTAATCAGCTGATAATTGGTCGTTTCGACTTGCCCATTAGCGTAGCCAACACTGGTTGCTAGCACTCCAGAAATTCGGGAAAAATACTCCTCTAAACCCCAAAAACAACCACCTGCTAGATAAATTTCTGCCATCTTCGTTTCTCCTTTATCGAGTTTTTAACTAGACTTCTTTTCAAAAAAAGGACAGGAAGCAGCCCCCTAGTCGAGACTTTCCCCATCCTATCTGCTATTCTTTACTTTGTTTCGACACGGACACCTTGCGTATCAACCTTCAAATCATGAAGTTTGCCTTTGAAAGACTGCTTTTGCAATTCAGCTTTAATCTTGGGCATCTTGTCATGAGAAGCCAAGATCATAACTGTTGGCCCGGCACCAGAGAGATAGGTTGCATAGGCATCATTTTCTTTAGCCACTTGCTTAATCGTCGCAAATTCCCTCACCAGATCCTGACGGTAGCGCTCGTGGAAGAGGTCTCCCTCAATCGCTTGGCCAGCAGTCACCATGTCTCCTGCCAACAAGGCTGCAACAGCAACATTTGCGATAGAACTAGCTGCAACAGCTTCCTTGTAGGATAATTTCTTAGGCAAGACACCGCGGCTGTCTCGGGTACGCAATTCATAGTTTGGAATATAGGCTAGGAAATCACATTCTGGGAAGTCTGCCACAATTGCTGAAACTTCTCCGTCAACAGAGCTCGCAACAACAAGATTGCCATAGATAGCTGGTGACACATTGTCAGGATGTCCTTCAATCTTGGTAGCCAGCTGCAACTTTTCATGGTCAGATAAGTTGAGCTTGCCTAATTGGTTAGCCAGTTCAATCCCAGCAACAATAACCGAGCTAGAAGAACCCAAGCCACGCGCCAGGGGAACATCACTGATCATTTTCAAGCGTCTCGGTTGCAAGTCCGGCGCAATTTGCAAGGCAATCTTAAGCAAAAGGTTGCGCTCGTCATGTGGAATCCATTTGCCAATCTGGTGTTCAATCAGCCACTCATCTCGTTCTTCACAGACCTCAATTTGAAGATACTTGGTTACAGCTACACCGACCGAATCAAAACCTGGCCCGATATTGGCACTTGTTGCAGGTACAATAATCTTCATCCTAGTCTCCTAACACCTTGAAAGTATTCAAGAGGTCAAATTCTGAAGCTTTGGCCAACTCTGATGAAACATTCTCAAGTTGTGCTTTATTAATCTTATGAGTAATAATCACTACACGCGCCTTGTCATCCTCTTTTCCATCTTGGAGGATTTGCTTGAAGGAAATATCTTGAGCATTAAAGATTTCAGCAAGTTTCAAGACCTGACCTTTTGAGTCTGGTGCCAAGATTGAGAAATAGTAGTTTGCTTTGACATCTTCTGGATTTGCCAAGACCAAATCACGGCTATATTCGTTAAAGTCTTTACCAATGGTACCATCATTCAAGCGACGAACGATACGGACAATGTCCGCTACAACACTTGTTGCAGTTGGTTTTTGACCTGCACCTGGCCCATAGTACATAGACTCACCGATACCGATAGACTCTACAAAGACGGCGTTCATTACCCCATTGACACTGGCAAGTGGATGTGCTTTAGGAAGGAAGGTTGGAGTCACTTCTGCAGCAATTCCTGAAGGAGTTTCCTCGATAGAACCAACCAATTTCACTACATAGCCAAGATCTTGGGCTACAGCTACGTCTTCTGGTGTGATGTTGCGGATTCCCTTGTGGACAACATCGTCAAAGGCAACCTTCATACCAAAAGCAAACTGGCTCAAAATGACCATCTTGTAAGCTGCGTCAATCCCATCAACATCATTTGTAGGATCACTTTCTGCAAATCCAAGTCTTTGAGCTTCAGCCAGAGCATCATCATAAGACCAGCCTTCTTCGACCATTTTGGTCATCATAAAGTTAGAAGTTCCGTTAACAACACCAAGAACACGAGTGATTTTGTCAGACGCCAGAGAATTTGCCAAGGTACGAAGAATTGGAATACCACCAGCTACTGCCGCTTCGTAGTAAAGTGCTACATTATGCTCTTTAGCGATTTCTAACAATTCTGCACCATGGACAGCCAAAAGGTCCTTGTTAGCAGTAACAACGTGTTTTCCAGCTTCTAAGGCACGAGTGATAAAGGTTTTAGCTGGTTCGATACGCCCCATCAATTCCACTACGATAGTAATGTCCTTGTCTGATAAAATATCGTCTACATTGGTTACAAAGTTAAAGTCATTCCCTGCTGCAAGCAAGCGGTTCTTTTCATCTTCATCCTTGACCAATACCTTGGCTACTTCAATCTCTGAATGAGCTGACTGAACGATTTTTTCTCCATTTTCCTTTAGGAGGAAAGGCACGCCACTTGCAACGGTACCAAATCCAAGTAAAGCAATTTTAACTGTCATGTTTGTCTCCTAGAAATTTTCTGATATAGCCATTATAACAAAATTTTGAGAAAATTCCTATCCAAGAAAACCACTATTTATAGATAGAAAAGAAAAAACGAATCATCGATTCGCCTTTTCTGATAAGTGAAAATTGATTCCCAAAAACTATGAACTAATCTTTTGCAGACCAAGAACTGCATCGTGGTTAATCAAGATTTGACCATATTCTTGTAAGACCGAACGACTGATATCACTGTCGTCTGCGAATTCACGCATTCGAGCCAAGAGCCAGGCTGGATATTGACTTGGATGATTTTCAATATCGACTAAAATTGTCAAATAATAGTGGTCATTCATCTTATAGAGTTCAGATGTTTCCATCTGGTAGTTAACCGTCTTTGCAAAAGCAACTAGGTCTGCAAGATTTGCGAAACGCAAGATATAGTAGATATAAGGTTCCTTCTTGTTCTCCGTTTCCTTTTCTGTCTGCTCTTGCTCTTCTTCTTTAGCTTCTACCTGTTCTAGAGACTGAATAGTTTCAATATCGTCCTTGGTCTTTTCTGCGATACTCTTTTCCAAGGTTTTGAGAAATTCGTCCGGCGACATTTGGGCCAATTCTTCCATGTCAGGCAGGTCCGCCAAATCTTCAAAATCCAGATTCTGGTCAATCTTGGACTTGGTCACAAAGACATCGACCTTATCTGGTTTTGGCGTCACACGGAAACTCAGCATGCCACTATCCAAGAAATTGTCTGGCATCTCTAATTCATCTAAAATAGCATAGAAAAACTCTTCTGTTTTTTCCTGAGGAACGAGAAAGTCTGCAATCTCCATTCCCCGATCCATCAAATCATCTAAAGTCATCGTGATTTTCAGTGTTGTATCACTAATTTGTTTCATCTTCATTTCTACTAACCTCATACTTTCAGTCTATCTATTATACTAGATTTTTACGATTTTATCAAAAGAATGAAGCGAGAATATTGTGTATTTAGAGTTAACTTTATAATATCAGCGTCAATATAAAACTTAAAAAACACCTTAAAATCAGGTTTAGTCCTACCTGCTTCTAAGGTGTTTACACATCACATTTATTCCTCAATCATATGGTGTGAAGAATTATCCTCAACATGAGATGAATTCTCAGCCGAATTAGAAGTTTCAGTTATCTGCTCTTTCTTATCTTGCTCCACTGCTACAGTGGCTTGACTTAATTTCCAAATTCCTTCTTCGTTTACCTTGTAACCATCAGGTGTCGTTGCGTTCTTCAACAAAGAACCATCAGCTTGGAAATAGTACCAGTTACTATCAAGCTGTTTCCAACCAGTTTGCATAGCTCCCGACTCATCAAAGTAATAATGATCACCATTTACTTTATGAAGGCCAACCAACATGATGCCATCTTCAGGATTTAGATAATACCAGACGCCTTTGTCTTTTATCCAACCAGTTTTCATGGCTCCATTTGATTCAAAGTAACGGTAATGATTATCAAACCATTTCCATCCAGTTTGCATGGCTCCAGATTTGCTAAAATAATATTGCTTACCATCTACTTGATGGAGGCCGACTAACATAACGCCTTCCTTACCTTCAAGATAATACCAGGCATCACCATCTTTCAACCAACCAGTTTGGACTGCGCCAGACGTAGCGTAATAATGCCAAGAATCATTTGACCACTGCCATCCAACTTGCATAGTACCTGCAGAGCTGAAGAAATAGTTCTTACCGTCAATTTCTTTAGAGCCTACAGCCATGATACCTGTTTCGGGGTTCAAATAATACCATGATTCATTATCTTTCAACCAACCAGTTTTCATAACTCCAGAACTTGCAAGATAGTTCCAGTGACCATCAATAAAGGCCCAGCCTGTTTGCATGGCACCACTGGCATTCAAATAGTAACGGACACCATTAATATCTTGTCTGCCAGTTAACATGATGCCATCTTTATCCAGATAATACCATGTTTCCTGATCCTTGACCCAGCCGGTTTTCATAGCTCCAGAACTTGCAAAATAGTTCCAGTGACCATCAATAAAGGCCCAACCCGTTTGCATGACACCTTCTTGATTAAAGTAGTATGTAGCTCCATTGATATTCTTTTTACCGACAGTCCGAAGACCATCTTCGTCATAGAAATACCAATCTGAGGAAATCTTTTGCCAAGTTGAAGGCTTACCTGCTGTTTGTAGTGCACCACTGTCTGCAAAGAACATCTTCTTTCCATTAAAGACTTGATATCCTGTTAGCATCTTACCATCTTTATCAAATAGGTATTTCTGCCCCGCAATTTCTAAGAGTTCATTATAGCTTCTTGCTCCCGTTGATGTAATATAGTACCAATTACCATCTTGGTTAAACCAACCAGTTTCTCGCATGTCACCGTTGTTATTTAGGTAATACCAGTTTCCATCAATTTTTTCTCTAGAATCTTTCAAGTGCAACCATTTGCCAGCTTGCATTTGTCCTTGTCCATTGAAGAAATAATAAACACCATCTATTTTTCGCCAACCAATCGTCATTTCACCATCGGACAAGCGATATTTCCAGTAACCGTCTTCTTTATACCATTTTTCTCTAACTGTCGGTATATCGGGAAAAACTTCCGAAACGTTAGTAAATCCTTCTTTATCTATATCAAAAACAGTCGCATCTTTGGTATGACTATAAGCTTTTACTATTTTTATATTCTTTTCTCGAAGTAGAGCTCTAGTGGATTCACGATTGATATCTGATCCACTTGTCTGAACAACAATACTTGGTGATAAATTATTAATAAAGTTAACTGTATTTGAAATTGTCGCATCATAATGATGGTTCCATTTCATCATATCAACCTTACCGATAACCGGGCCTAACTTATCTTCTGCTCCTTCGGCATTATCCAAATCTCCACCTAGATAGATTCTCTTTCCAGCTACAGTAACAACAGCAACTATTGAGTTTGAATTATCATCGAAAACCTTTTTAAGCTTTCCTTCACTGTCATACTCATTTTTGTAGTTATAAAGCTGAATATCCATATCACCCATGGTAAAGTGGCTGTCGTTGTCAGAGATATCTTGTATAAGATTTACACCACGTTCAAGAGCTGTTTTAACCGCATTATCATAGTTATAGAGATTATCCCACAACCTCCACTGTGTTGTAATGCGTTCATCTGAGTATCTTTTCAGATAAAATTTATCAACAGGATAATGTTTTAGTACTTCATCTGCAGAACCAATATGATCACTGTGGACATGAGTACCCAAGATAAAATCTAGTTTTTCAACACCAACCTGTTTCAGATGACGGAACAATCGATCCTCTAAAACTTGATCATTGTCCATGGTAATTCCCCACCTATCTGGATAACGTGGATTGCTTCCATCTGGGAAATCATAATCCTCACCCATATCAATTAAAGCAAAGTGCCCTCTGCTTTCTAAGAGAATGGCATCACTCCCTGACTTAGATTTTAAATTAATAAAGTGGATTCGATTACCATCCCCTGCGGAAATGGTATCCGCATCGACTGATGATAATTTGGCAGCCATAATTAAAGTACATATGAGAAAACTAAATGATATTAACTTTCTTATCTTTGTATTCTTCATTGTATATCACACTTTCCTTTATCATTTCTATGAACCATCATTTTAGCCTATTTTCATATCCTGCTTTGTATATGAATAGTACTATCCTGATTTTCCCAATAAACACTCAAAAGACTCGCTCTCCTATGAAACTGGGCTACTTCTCTATCTTACGATAGGCCTTTATACTATGGCTATACCACTCCTGCATTTCTTTTGATGGAGGAGTCATATAATCACCATACATCTGTGTTAAAAAGGCATCATAATTTTTAGGAATTGGCAACATTCTCCCTTCAAATTCTGTTAAAATCAGTTCTTTAAAGGTCCCTGCTGGAAAGACTTCTTTCATTTTTTCTTTTCCAACTCCAACAGCTCCTTCATAAGTAGGATTTTCTGTCACACTATTTTTTACTAATTGATCGATTTTCTTAAAGAAGTATCTCGGATTAACAAGTCTAAGAGGATACCACGTACACAATCGAAGAAAATCCTTTAATTTGCTATCTCCGTGAACCGCACGTTCTTTTTTGATATAGGCAAGCTGACGCAAGGCAACATATTTATAGCTCTTATCAACGATGCTCAAATCTGAAAATTGATCGATTGGAAAGACATCAATAAACAAACTAGTATCATGACGCTTATACTTTACATTATCCTCAATGACAGTTGATGTATCTAAAATAGCCGCAAAATTATGGAAATACCAAGATGAAGTATCATAGGAGAGGACTTGATAAATAGGATGCTGGTCCTCTTCAATAGCTTTCAATAAACGTTCATAGTCTTCTCTATACAGAGAAATATCAATGTCATCATCCCAAGGAATCATGCCTTTATGACGAACAGCTCCCAACATTGTTCCATAGCTGAGGAAATAAGAAATATTATTTTTTTTACAAATTTCGTCAATATAGTCCAAAATGCCCAGTTGAATAGTTTTAATCTCATTTTTTTCTAAATACTGCATTTAATCCTCCAATTTATAGGCTTCAAATTCATGGATATAAATCTGTTTTTCTTTAGGTGGCACCGTCATATAATCATCATAAAACTGTTTTAAAACAGCATCAAAATGTTTAGGCGCTGGAAGAACAAGATGTTCAAAAGGCGTTTCAATCAGTTCATCAAACATATCTCTTGGAAAAATTTCCTTTTCCTTAGCTTTTGACGGAATGAAAGCTATGTATTCCCCATTCTCAACTCTATATTTTTGAATTTGCTTTTCGATTTGATTAGCAAAGAAGCGTGGAGAAACGGGGCGAAGAAGAAGCCAGAATAAAGTACGAATCAAATCTTTTAACTTGCTATCTCCATAAACAATATTCTTGTGCTTACTGAAGGACAATAGTTTAAAACTTTCCAACTTATAGCAGATATCAACGACCTTACTATCATTAAATGTATCCATCGGAAAAATATCAATGAATACACCCGAATCATAAGTTTTTGTATTTCTCGTATCGATTATTTTTGTTGTAGGATCTACAATTTTGATAAAGTTATTAAAATATTGGTCATCCGTTTCCAACGAGAGAAGTTTATATCTTGATTGCTTCTCACTAAATAACTGAATAAACTTTTCATAGTTTTCACGAGTCATAGAAAGGTCTATATCATCATCCCAAGGAATAAATCCCTTATGTCGAATAGCACCAATCAAGGTCCCATAGTTAATACAATAGTTGATGCCGTGCTCCTTACAAAAGGAATCTATAAAGTCTAAAATATCAAGTTCAAGCTTTTTAGCTTCTTCAATGCTTAATTTTCTCATATATTCCTCCTATTATTTTATAACGCGTTTTTTTAGCGAAATAAAGTGTCCTAAAAATTCATAGAAAATACTATCTTTTGTCCATACTAGTAAGCCAATATAACTGAGTGCAGATAACGCCATAATGATAAACATATTAATAAAGAGCGGCAAGTTGATAACCATTTGTACCGGATATATAAAATTGACTAGGAAGTAAATCAGAATAAATGTCGATGAGAAGAGGGAATACCGTAAAGTATACTTTAGAATGTGCCGTAAGTTGATGAGTTTACGCTTATTGATAAAGAGAATATAAAGAATCAAAAGGAATGTTTCAGATAGCATAGTTGTAATCAGATAATACTCTGGTGTATAGATATCATAAAAATAGAGTAAACTATCTAAAATAAGGTTCAAAATACCAGCAAAAACAGTATAGACGGTAATTCTTCTCTCATATCCATTTGTAAAGAGGATTTGCGATCCTAGAATTGTATCTAGAGCGAGAATAATCGTTCGAACAGCAAAGAGAGAAGTTAAAATACCGCCACCTATATATTTTTCACTACCATATACTAAGATAGCTTGGGGTCCCAAAATCATTAAGCCTATACTAAGGGGAATGATAAAGAAATTGAAAATACGACTTCCTCGGTTAACTAGATTTACATACTCCTCTTTCTTTCCTTTTCCAAGATAATAACTTAAACGAGGGACACTAACTCCAATTGCACCCGTAACAACCCCCGCAATAACCGTTACAATTCGTTGTGCAATGGTATAGTAGCTGACATTCACATCAATCCCCGTTTTTACAAGGAATAGACGGTCAAGAAAAGTAAATAACATATTTGCATTCGCAAAAATAAGCATGGCTGTCAGTGGAAGGAGGAGCGGTTTGAATTCACTTAGTGAAACTTTTACAAATTTTATATCTCGTTTAATCCAGAAATAACTAATGAGATAGTTAATTAGGGTTGATAGACTCATTACCAGAGTATAAACAACAATATCGTGTTCGTTTTTTACAAATAAAAATATTGATACCAACATGAGAACACGTATGAAAGCTGTTTTATAAAATAAAAAGCTATAATTTTCAAGCGCCTCATTAACCCACTCAATTGAAAAAATCTGAGCAACGAGTTGCACTCCCATTACTAAATAGATCCTTTGAATAATAGGATTAGATGTAAAGAATAATGGATAGGAGAAAATATACACAAGTGTTGTAATAATAGTACAAGCAACACACAAATAAAAAAGACTAGAGAAAACTTTGTTTAGCTCTTTTTTATTATCTTTCACATTGCTAATGGCACGAAGGCCGTAGTTATAAACCCCATAAGTTGCAAAGGGCAAGAAGAAAGATAGGATGGTATCAACAGAGTTAAAATAACCATAATCTGTTCGATCCAAAACACGAGCAACATATGTACCTGTTAAAATAGGGAAAATAATATTTAAAACACGAATCCCCATAAAAGCCAGAGCATTTAATTTTATACTTTTCATTCAATCTACCTCGTTGTTTATTATATCATAAAGTTAGTTAAAAAGGCCTTTTTGATTGAGAAAACTAATTTCAAAAACGCATTTCTATTTCGCTTATTATAAGTTTCTTCTTCGTTCAAAGATAGGTTGATAACCCTAACCCTAATATCATTGGACTTCCTTTCTACCTTATCGTAGGCATAAAAAAGAGGACTATCACGTCCTCTTTAAGTATTGAACCTCTTCACTTTTTATAAAGATACTTTATAGATTAAAAGCTATGACTCCTAAAACTGAACGATTTAGATTTCTAACCATCTGCAAGCTTTCTTCAAATTTTTTATAACGAGTAACACCATATTCCTCAACGAATAGAATATTGTCCGTTGCTAAAAGATCTTTTACATTTTGCAAATCTACAAAATGAATACCCTCTATATTTAATTTGTAATTTTCTTGTAATTTCTTTAAGATACGACTATCTGAACTAACAACTGCTAACGGTTGACCTTCACATCTATAACTCAAAAGTTGTGATAGGTTATCATTGGTAGTGATATTTGAAACAAAATCTAGTTGATAGGCCAAAAAGTCGCCTGCACGATTAATTGTCGGATTAAAAATGTAGACAAGAACATTTCCCATAATAAGGAGAACAACACATAGAACTCCTATAACCGCTAAGCGCAAAACTAGATTTTTAAGATTGAAGCCAACTGTAATTTCACCACTAGGATTTAATTCTTTTGAATTGACTGTTTCTAACTTTTCAATTTTAACATTTGCATAGGTACTCTTAAATTTATCAATTAATGAATCAAATTTGGTCTCAAGAAAATCATTTACCTCTTTACTAGGTGTTAAAATTTTGATACTTATACCTGCGTTATCAATTAATGAGTTTACCGTTAATTTTTTAGTCCAGTAGTCACTGGTTGAATTTTTTAAGGCTGACTCTGTCGTATCCAAATCACTAGCAATTTTTTTCATTTTATCTGAATCAACATCATTAAAAAGAAAGGCTCCATTTAGATTACCATCAATCAATTTAGCATAAAAATCACTGTATCTTCCAGCTTGGTGGTTCAAAATTACTTTTGAAGAATCCTCTGGAGGCGTAATTTTATAAGTAATATAAGTTGAATAGCTAGATGTATCTTTCACCGTATTTTTGTTTTTGACCGCTGTAAGCGTAAATGGCACAGCGATAAGTGCAAACAAAACAATCAAGACTAGCAGATTCATTTTCCGTTTTTTATAGAGATTTGCAAATAGATCCTCTACTGAATAGTGTTCAAACATGAGTTAACTCCTTTTTTGTATTAGATATTGATTTTTTTAGTAATCATTTTAGCGACAAATAGCATAACAAGAACAATTCCCCAGAATTGCATTGTAAACAGGTTAAAGAAACTTTCCGAAAAGCTACTTCTTGGCATAAAGAAAATATTATTCAAGATTAATAGGGACAAAGCGAATAAGATGGTTTTCGAGCGATAAGCAACTTGCAACATTGCTATAAATAATAAGCCAAGTAGGAGACTTAGTAGGAAAACTCCCATCATACCATAATCGGTATACAACTCCATGATGTAACTGCTACCAATACCATGACCTTTTAAGTATTCCTTGTTTAGGACAAGATAAGATAAGTTATTAGCGTAGCTATTACTATCAATGGCCAATTCAATACTATTTGTTGTATGTTCAAATGGTTTCGCTCCAAAAATGATTCCCAAACTTCCCCTTGCAAAATAGTCAATTATAGGACCAAAGGTGAAATTCCGAAAATCTCTATAAGGGAGACTACTATTATATAAAAATCCTCTCGCCAATACTCCAAAACTGGTTCCCTGTTTATAAATAAAATCAAGAAGAATATCCCAAAATCCTGTATGAGAAACTTGCACATTGTCTCGCACATAATTAAGAATTCCCATTGCTAACATAAGAATAGGTGAGCCAACAAAAATGGCCAATTTCTCTTTGAAGCCAATCCATTTTCCCTTTTCAGTCTGCTCACGCATAAAATAATATACAAAAGTAAATAGAATACTTAAAATGAAAGGATTGCGTGTCCCTATTGCTAAATGAATAGTATTTGCGATAATAAAGGACACTAACACTGCTGTCGCGTGTAATTTCTTTGGTTTGGTTGCCAAGTACATACACATCGCATAAACCGTAAATGTCGATAAGATATAGGTAAAATATGGAAGTTGACTCTCAAAATTTGCATAATAGTTGTAATAAGAAGTCTGTAAACGATAAAGCAAACGTTCAAGTAGTCTTAAAAAGTAAAATGGATAGGTAATCAAAAATACACTCAGTGATACAAAACGTAAGTTTTTTATAAAGTTTACAGTAGATTCTTGTCTAACTTCTATGTCTTGAACTTTTTTTCTGTTAATGTAATAACTAGCAATGAATCCTCCTATTGTCAGTCCCAATATTGAGACAATTACCACCAAAAAAGAAAAACGGTAAGCAATAGGTTGGTAAGTGTCTAAGGCTCCATCTCTAAAGTAATCTATCGTGGGTCTGGATACCAAAAATATAAAAATTGTAATATAAAAAATAAAGTGAATTAAATAATATTTTATATTATTCCAGCAAAATAGAAGGCTACTAATCAGCAACAATAGTAGAGTCGTTAAAAGTACGACATTCTCATTTGTAAACAAATAAGTGATGCCACTTAAAATTGTTAAGAAATAGCTTAGAATGGTCGCACAAAGCAATATTCGTTTGCCATCAATCATTTCTCTCCTCCTTTTCTAATTAATTTTTCTTGACTGTTCAATATTTTTTAGTAACAATATTCGATACAATCGTATGTTTAAAAATAGAGCTAAAGCACTAATTCGTCTCCCCGTTCTAAAAATAGGATTTTTAAAAACAGAAAAAGCGTGCTTCTTCAAAAAATGATAAATCACTGGATATTCTTTAATTTCTCTATAATCCTCTATCAAAAGCATCTTATCCAGAATAAAGAAGTGGGCATAGGCCAATCTGAAGAAAGCGACCTCCTTCAAGTCAGGATAGTTTTTCACAACTTCATTGTAAAACTTTTGGTAGATATCAATATAGGCTAAATCCTTCTCTGCATAAGGTTTGGTTGTAATGCTATCCTCTCTATGGAAATAGTAATAATAGGGTTTGGTATTAACAACGTACTTCTTAGCCAACTTGATCAAATCAAAATGATAATAAGCATCTTCGTAAATCAATCCCTTTGGAAAGGATAGAGCAGTTGCAATCTCTCTCTTAATTAACTTATTGCAGATCGTTCCAGGTATTTTTTCACCTATGAGATATTCCTTTAGAAATGTTTGAGAATCACAGACAAAATAGTCATCCTGATTGGCTGACTGTGGACTTTCATCATTAGCATAGACATTCATGACACCACAGCTCGAAACATCTGCATCTTCTTGAATTAATTGCTCATATAAACTCTGAATCATTTCTGGATAGATATAATCATCCGAGTCAATAAAAATCAGATAATCCCCCTGAGCCTGCTTCATTCCATCGTTTCGCGCTTGTGACAGGCCTTCGTTATTTTTATGAAGCACTAACACCCTATCATCTTGTTCAGCGATTGAATCACACAAGCGACCACTTTCATCCGTTGACCCATCATCAACAAGAATGATTTCCAAATTTTGATAGGTCTGCTTCTGAATGGAAGCTATCGATTTTTCTAGGTATTGCGCCACATTATAGACTGGAACAATCACACTAATTAATGCAGTTTCCATGCTACTCCTCTAATAGTTTTTCTACTTGTTCGATTTGTTTGGCAATTGTAAATTGTTGAATGAATTGGCTAGCTTCATTAACATCAAAGTTTGAAGCAGAAGTCATATAGTTCGTAATTGCCTGAGCCGCCTCTTGGTCGCTCTCAATGATTTGTCCGAATCGGTCTTCTTGGGATAATTCCTCGGCACCTCCGACATCAGTAGAGACAAAAGGGATTCCAAGACTCAAGGCTTCCACATACACTCCTGGAAAACCTTCTTGATTAGACATAGACAGAAGAACTTTCATCTGAGATAAATACTGGTAAGGATTTTTTTGATAACCAAGAAAATGAATATAGTCTTCAAGCTGATACTCTTTGACTCGTTTTTTCAGTTTCTCTTCCATGTCACCAGCACCTATAAAGTAAAGGTGGTAGTTTTTTCCTTCTTGGTGCAATAGTCGTATCACTTCCACTACACGGTCAGAACCCTTATTTTCCTCAATACGTCCAATGGTACAGATACTTTGAGGCGCAATCTCGATATCTATCTTCTCTTGAGATTTTTCTAGAATAGTCTTAAAATCATAACCATTGTATACCGTTTGTAATTTCGAAGCATAGTCTGGATACACTTCTTTGATAGAATTACTGGTCTTTTTTGAAATTCCTACTATAGCATCCGCAGCATCTAACTGACGTCTATGTGATTCACGTTTTGAACTATCCTTTAGGAATTCCTCAATACTTCCATGAATCCAAGATATCTTCTTGACTTCTTTCCGCTCTGAGAACAAGAGCGGTGGATTCATAATCGTAAAAGAAACTTCAACATCATAATCATCTTTTACAAACAAACGACGAGTTAGCCTTGGAAAATAGATTCTCATTCTCCACAAAAGAGCTCGTAACCATCTTGGTTGACGATAATCCTGAAAAGCCTTTAAAATATGAACATTGTTAGGAACCGTTTCATACCCCTTATCAAAGTGTTCCATTTCAAGAATATCAATATCATACTTCTCTGGATCCAGATTTGAAACAATGGTAGATAGAATCTTCTCTGCTCCGCCTCCAAGAGAAAAGGACCACATGAAAAACAGAATTTTTTTCTTATCCACCATATTCTCCCTTGTACTCTGTGTAACTCTTGTCCATGTCTGCTATTATCGCATCATGATGCGGTACTTGCTTGTCCGCTGGTGGAGGTGTCATATAATCGCCAAAAGCAGTTCTGAGATAAGCATCATAGCCGACTGGGATGGGCATCTCAGTTCCTTCAAATGGCAAGAAGAGATTATCTTCAAAGGATGCGATTGGGTATTTGTTTCTCATGTAGCCAGGACCTGAGCATAATTCCGTGATTCCATCGCTCTCAGCTAGATTGTATTTGGTCATTTCTTTCTCAGCTTTTTTCCAAATGCGATAGCGTAGAGATTTGGGAGTCAAACCGAGTAAAATGCGACTTCCCCATTTCATGACTGCACCATGCTTTTCTGGGATAGTTTGAGCGCAAAAAAGTGAATAAATCAAGGCCCAGCGAACCTGTTTCTTACGCTCAGCTGGATTTTTAGGATAATAGTCCAAAGGTAAAACATCCAAGGCTAAACCATGTGGCAAATTCAAATCCTGCTGATAAGGCTTGATACAAGTTGTTTCCTTATCACGAATAGTAATAAAAAGGTTACGGTCTAGAAACTCCTTGTTACTTTTTGATAAGAAATAGCGCTCATTTGCATAACGAGGCCACAGTTCTGCTAATTTTTCATAGTCCTTACGTGGCATAAAAAAATCTAGGTCATCATCCCAAGGAATGAAACCCTTGTTACGAAGGGCACCGATAGCACCCCCACCACAGAGATAGCACAACAAATCATGTTCTTTACAAAATGCGACGAAATATTCAGCCATTTCCAGACTACGAGCCTGAATCGCTTTCAAATCACTCATGTCTCTCCTCTTCTGTCCAATAACGAGTTATATCGTTTTATTATACCATAAAAAAGCCTTAAAAATCCATCAGATACCGTAAAAAATCAAAGCCCAATCCACCCTTTTCACCAGTGAATGAAGCTTTGATTTTCATTTATCTACCTCTTATCTCATTCCCATTTGGGCGAGTTTAGTCCGGTATTTGTTCTGGTCGACAAGTAGACCTTGTCCTCCATAGACATCGTAAGCATCTACCCAATCGCCAAGTTCTGGCACTGTCAATCTTTCAATACCATTCTGTGCACCTTCGATAACTGACAAACCATTGGTCAGCAGGAAGGTATAAGGTAGATTGGTTGAGGTCATTCCAAAGACCTTTCCAAGTGCCTCTGATCCTGTAAAGAGTTTGGTTGGATCTTTGATTTGCTCAAGAACAGCTGACATGACTTGCTGCTGACGTTTGGTACGACCATAGTCTCCTTCATCATCATCACGGAAACGAGCGTAGTTGAGCAAGGTCGAGCCATTCATCTGCTGTTTCCCAACTTTAATAGTTTGAGTTGGTGATTCCGTTTCTGTTGCATGTAGGTCATCTCCAACTGTAGCTTCTGTTAAAGGCTGGCCATTTAACGTTGAAAACTTAGCGTCTATAGTCACTCCATCAGGAAATAGTGTATCAATAGCAGTTGCGAAGGCCTGAAAATCCACTAGAGCATAGTACTTAATGTCCAAATCAAAGTTATCTTTTAAAACCTTGCGGGCCATTTCAGCCCCTCTTTGCCCCTCCTGCTCCCCAAGTTCATAGGCCACGTTGAGTTTATTATCCGTTTGTTTCTTGCCATTCACAATCTGACTGTAGCCATCAATATAGACTAGGTTATCACGCATGAAGCTGACTAGCTTGATCTTCTTATCCGAACCACTAACATTCAATACCATAATCGTGTCTGTGCGAGTTTCTGCACTGTTTTGACCAATACGGCCATCTGTCCCCATGATTAGGATATTCACCCCGTCTTTAGTATCTTGACCATTAAACACCTGTACTTGTGCCGCTTTTGCATCAGCTGGCTTATTTGTTGGATTAGCCGCTGACTGGAACCCTCGAAGAAACATAAAAATCATACCTGCAACTACACATGTAATCAACAACAAGAACCAAGTCAGTATTCGTTTGAAGCGAATTCTTCTTTTTTTCTTTTTGACTTTAGGCAGAGGAGCTACCTTTTCACGTCTCTTAGATCGACTTCTACTGCCATAAGTCGGAAGATCAATATCTCTACCCCAAGTTTCTTCTTTTTCTTCTTGGTAGAAATGGTGAACTTCAGACTTGGGACCTGTCATTTTTTGTTGCAGATAATCAAACTCCCTCCGTTCACGGTCGTTGAGGTAATGAATATTTTTGAAGAGATAGTCATAACGTAACTGCTCGTGATGACTTAAAGGATTTTCTTTGCTCATTGACTCTCCTTTTCTATATAAGTTATGGTAAAAATAGGGTAGGTTCCCAGTATCTTGTACTGGATTCCAATTGCTTCTAGTTCTTGTCTGGCAAAATGAACCAGCTCTTGCGCACTATAATCCACATCAATAATGAAAAAATATTCTCCCAAGGCTGTTTTCAAAGGGCGACTTTCAATCTTTGTTAAGTCAATCCCTCTCCAAGCAAAGGTCGAAAGTGCCTTGTAAAGAGCACCGGGAAGATTGTCCGGTAAGGTTAAGGCCAAACTCATTTTTTCAGTTTGTGATTGCAAAGGGATAGTGGGAATCTCAGGCCCTAAAACCCAAAAACGAGTGAAATTGGCTTCCATTTCTTGGATATCTTCTGCTATCAGCTCCAAACCATACTCTCTAGCTGAGTTTCTAGGGGCAATAGCTGCAAAAGGTTGGTCTGGATGTTCAGCAATAAAGCGAGCTGCATAAGCTGTACTTGCCGTCACTTCAAGCTTGGCTTCTGGATAATGCTCCTCTATGAATTTCTTTCCCTGAGCCAGAGCCTGAGGATGAGAAAAAATCTTCTCAATTTTTGACTGACCTGAAACTGCCATCAACTGCTGATGAATGGGCTGAACAATTTCTGCAACTGCTTGGATGCGAGCCTGGTGAAAAAGGTAATCCAAACTTTCATGAACACTACCCTCGATAGAATTTTCAACTGGCACCACAGAATAATCCACCAAGCCTTGCTCATAGGCCTTGATGACATCTGTAATATTGGCAAAGGCCTGCAATTCCTCCTGAGGAAAAGCTGTCTGCACAACATGGTGTGAAAATGATCCCTTGGGACCTAGATAAGCAATTTTCATCTCAGTTCCTCTATAATTTCCTCTGGGCTTAGCTTGGTCACATCCAAAATCCGACTGGCTACCTCCTCATACCAAGTCTGTCTTTCTTGGAAAATACTGGCTAATTCTTTCTTGCTTTTGTTAAGAAAGAGCGGGCGCTGATTGCCCTTATCAGCTGCGATACGTTGGTAGAGAGTTTCAAAATCTGCTTTTAGGTAGATGTTATCAGGATTGGTCTTGAGCAAGTCACGATTTCGCTGGGAAATAACAACTCCTCCGCCAGTTGACACAACTCGGTCCGTTTTTAGTAAATCAGCTAGAACTTCCGACTCCACCTGACGAAAGGCTTCTTCTCCATTTTCAGCGAAAAAATCCGCAATGGACATTCCTAAGCCTTCCTCGATTAAGGCATCCATATCGAAGTAGTCAGGGTCCAATCCTCTAGCAATTGTCGACTTGCCTGACCCCATAAATCCAAGTAATACCTTAGCCATGAATCAAGCTCTCCAAATCATCAAAGAAGCTAGGATAGCTGGTATTGATGGCTTCTGCACGGCCAAGCTCGACTTCTCCATCTGCAACCAAGAGAGCAGCAATGGCCGTCATCATTCCAATTCGATGGTCACCAAGCGTGTTGACTCTAGCGCCATGAAGGGCTGATTTTCCTTTGATAATCATCCCGTCTGCTGTAGGAGTGATATCCGTCCCCATGCTATTTAGGGCATCTGCCACCACCTGAATGCGGTCGGTTTCCTTGACCTTGAGTTCTTCAGCATCCTTAATGACCGTTACACCTTGCGCTTGGGTCGCTAGAAGGGCAATAATCGGCAATTCATCAATCAATCGGGGAATCAAGGCTCCACCAATCTCCGTTCCTTTTAAGTCAGAAGACTCGACAGTTAGGGTTGCAGATTTTGCGACTGGGTCGATTTCAGTTATTTCTAGTTTTCCACCCATGGCACGAATGACATCAATAATACCAGTACGCGTTTCATTGATGCCCACATTCTGCAGCACCACACGAGAATCTGGCACAATCAAACCAGCGACCAACCAAAAGGCGGCACTGGAAATATCTCCTGGAATGATAACCTCTTGTCCTGTTAGTTTTTGCGGTCCTTGGACTGTGATTTTCTTGCCATCCACACTTAAATGACCACCAAATTGTTGTAGCATATCTTCGGTGTGGCTACGAGTGCATTCTTTCTCGATAATAACGGACTCCCCCTGAGCCTGCAAGGCTGCAAATATCAAGGCAGACTTGACTTGGGCAGAGGCGATTGGCAACTCATAGTGAATTGGTGTTAGGTTTTTAGTACCTTTTAAGTGCAGAGGAGGCAAATCTCGCTCTGTTTGACCAGAAATACTGACTCCCATTTTTTTCAAGGGAAGGGTCACACGATCCATAGGACGTTTGGATAGACTGTCGTCCCCAAACATCTCTACTTCGAAGTCTGCACCAGCAAGCACACCTGAGATCAGGCGAATCGAGGTGCCAGAATTCCCCATATCCAAGGAATTTTGAGGAGCTTTTAAACCATCCATGCCCACACCTTGAATGGTAATAACACCGTCTTTATCCTCAATTTCAACACCAAGGTCACGAAAGACCTGCATGGTTGAAAGCACATCCTCTCCACGTAGAATATCATAAACCTTGGTCTCCCCCTCAGCCAAACTTCCAAAAATAATCGAACGGTGGCTGATAGACTTGTCACCTGGTACCCGGATACTGCCATGTAAGTGGCGAATGTTTGTTTTTAGTTTCATAGTTGACCTCATACTTGCAATACTTTTCTTATTTTATCACAAAAAAGCCAGAAATTCCTGAAATTTCTGGCTTTTATACAGATAAAATACTATTTCAATAATTCCGAAACAGGTTCAAAGACAATTTTTTCAATGTCAGAAAGGTAAATAGACAATTGTTGCTGTTTGGCAAAGAAATCAGACAAAAGAGCGTTCTCTTGGATTTGCTTACTGAAAGACTGCATCTTTTCTTGGAAAGAGGCGTCTGGCATTTGTCCCGTTTGCGCCATGACTTGGATTTCTTGCTGGAAGGCGACATAGTCTGCAAAAATCTTGCTAGCTTCAGTATCAGCTTGAATGGCATCTTTTGCCGCCTTGACCGCCTTGTATTCTGGTAATTCGCGTAAGCCGCGACTGAGTTCATTTGCAGTATCGTAAATATTTGACATGATTTTCTCCTTATTTGATGACGACTGTGTAGTCCGTATTTTCTGAAATTAAGCGCTCAGCACGTTCTAAATCTTGAGCATTTTTAAAGGAAATTTGTAGAATCCCGTGAACATCCTCACGGTTTTCCTCATTGATGTGGATATTAACCAAAGAAGTTCCTCTTAGCAATTCCAAAATTCGCAAGATAACATCTTCTTCATCGGGAACATCGACATAGAGGTCATAAGAACTATCCACACCACCACGTTTATGGATTTCCATGGCCTGACGTTGCTCACGCGCTTGGTTGAAAAAGTTCCAAATCTGCTCTTCTTCCCCCTTGCTAATAGCCTGACCAATCTCATCTAAGCGTTCCTTGAAATCCTCAATCCGCTCTAGGATGGTCTCGCGATTGGACAAGAGAATAGAAGTCCACATACCTGGCTCACTCTCCGCAATCCGGGTCATATCTCGAAATCCTCCCGCCGCAAAGCATCTTGCCATATCATGTTCTTGAGCATAAACTGCCGTCTGCTCCATTAGACTGGAAGCCAGAATATGTGGAAAATGACTAATCTGAGAAGTGACCCGATCATGCTCCTTGGCATCAATCTCGATAAAACGAGCATGGAGACCAGAAAGTAGGTCCTTCATTTCTGAAAGGGTTTCTGGAGTAGTTAAACTCGATGGAGTAAAGATATAGTAGGCATTTTCAAAAAGATTAACATCCGCAGAAGCAGCCCCTGTCTTGTGGCTACCAGCCATGGGATGGGCCCCGACAAAGCGAACAGACTTGCCAGCCAAATACTGCTCTGCCGTGTCCACGATGGCTGACTTGGTTGAGCCAGCATCCGAGATAATGACGCCTTCTTTCAAGTCTAAGTTTGCCAGCTCCTTAATAAAAGCAATGGTCTGCTTGATTGGCAAGGTCAAGATGATGACATCTGCCAGAGGAGCAAAACTGGCAAAATCATCCGTCGCACAGTCAATCATCCCCCGCTCCAAGGCAATGTCTCTCGAAGCCTGACTGCGATTATAACCTAAAATTTCATAATCCGGATGATCGCGCCTGATACCGAGCGCCATCGAAGCACCAATCAATCCAAGACCTGCTATATAGACTGTTTTTGCCATAGGAACTCCTTAATAGTTCTTTGTATAGTCTCGGTGTTTGGCTACCGCTTCTTTTAATTCTTCTAGGTTGTCCGATGAGAATTTTTCAAGGATTTCTTGTGCCAGAACCGTTGCTACAACTGCTTCCATGACTACCCCAGCTGCTGGCAGAGCGGTCGGATCACTTCTTTCCACAGTTGCCTTGTAAGGTTCGTGAGTCTCGATATCCACACTCATCAATGGTTTATAGAGAGTGGGAATGGGTTTCATAACACCACGAACAACAATTGGTTGCCCATTGGTCATACCACCTTCAAACCCACCTAGATTATTGGTACGACGAGTATATCCGTCTTCTTTAGACCAGAGAATTTCGTCCATGACTTGGCTGCCCTTACGGTAACCAGCCTCAAAACCAAGACCAAATTCCACTCCTTTAAAGGCATTGATAGATACAACTGCCTGAGCCAATCGCGCATCTAATTTTCTGTCCCATTGAACATAGGATCCAAGGCCGACTGGTACGCCTCCGACAACTGTCTCCACAACCCCACCGATGGTATCACCGTCACGCTTGATTTGGTCAATATAGTCCTTGATTTCCTGTTCCCGCTCTTGGTTGACAATAGAAACTTCAGACTGGGCAGCTCGTTCCTTAATCTCCGCAACTGTCAGATTTTCAGGAACATCGATTTCCTTACCACCAAAGACCACGACATGATTAGCAATCTCCATATCTAGCTCAGCTAAGAGACGTTTGGCTACTGCTCCCACTGCTACTCGCATGGTTGTTTCACGAGCTGATGAACGCTCCAAGGAATTTCGCAAATCATCAAAACGATACTTGATACCCCCTACCAAGTCGGCGTGGCCTGGGCGAGGATGGGTAATTTTTCGTTTGCTTTTAAGACGGTCTTCAATGTCCTCAGCAGACATGATGTCCAGCCATTTTTGGTGGTCTTTGTTGATGACATCCATGGTAATGGGAGCTCCTGTCGTCTTCCCGTGGCGAACGCCCGAAGTAAAGATAACTTGGTCGCTCTCAATCTTCATACGACCACCACGACCGTAGCCACCCTGACGTCGTTTGAGATCTTCGTTGATATCTTCAACGGTCAAAGGCAGACCTGCTGGAATTCCTTCAATGATAGCTGTCAGACGGGGTCCGTGTGATTCTCCCGCAGTTAAATATCTCATACGTTCTCCTTATTTTACCAAGTAGTCTCTCATCTCTTCCAGAGAAACTGGGTGAATGGTCGCTGAACCAAGCTCTGGTACCAAGACCAATTTCAAGGTGTTGCCACGCGCCTTCTTGTCATGAGTCAAAGCCTGATAAAGCTTGTCAACATCCCAGTTTTCATAGTCAACAGGTAAGCCAAACTTCCGGCACATCTCTGTAATGGACTGGGTTATTCCTTCTGGCATGAGGCCTTTTTCCTCAGCAACCTTGGAAATCTGTACCATACCCATGGCAACAGCCTCACCATGCATGACTTTGCCATAACCGGCAGTCGCTTCAATAGCATGGCCAATAGTGTGACCAAAGTTGAGGTATAGCCGAACACCGTTATCCAATTCATCCTCAACTACCATCTTGCGCTTAACCTGACAAGAATGTTCAATCAAGGTCTCTGCATGTTCCAGTATACTCTCTACAGAACCATCCAACTCTGTCAATAGAGCCCATAATGCTGGATCCTCAATCAAGCCATACTTGATAACCTCACCCATCCCTTCAATCAACTCTCTTTTTCCGAGTGTTTCAAGTACAAGCGGGTCAATCAGAACCCCATCTGGTTGGGCAAAAGTCCCCACCATATTCTTAGCAAATGGAGTATTAACACCCGTCTTACCACCGATAGAAGAATCAACCTGGGCTGTCAAACTAGTCGGAATCTGAACAAAGTGAATACCCCGCATATAGGTAGAGGCCACAAAGCCAGCCAGGTCCCCAACGACACCACCACCAAGAGCCACGATTCCATCGCTACGAGTCAACCCCTGCTTGACTAAAAATTCATAGACTTTCTGAACAGTGGTTAAATTTTTTCGTTCTTCGCCTTCTAAAAAGTCAAAAACAGCTACCTGAAAACCAGCATCTTCTAGGCTGAGTTTAACCTTCTCTGCATAGAGAGAAGCTACATGGTTGTCGGTTACGATAACCACTTTTTGAGGTTGCCAGAGTTCTCGCAACCATTGACCAGCCTGGGCTAGACAACCTTTTTCAATCTGAATATCATAGGGATGATGTGGAATATCGATTCTGATTTTCATAGTAGGGTCTCCTTTTCACTATTTATATTTTTCTGTTAAGGACTGCCAAATCTCGTCTGTAGGCATTTCTTTACCTGTCCACAATTGAAAAGCTTCAGCAGCTTGATAGAGCAACATTCCCAGACCATTGACAGCTGGATTGTCCTGACTTTTGGCCCATTTCAAAAAAGGCGTTTCAAAGGGTTGGTAAATGATATCTGCCACCAAGAGATCTTCGGGTAAGACTATACTTGTCAGAACTGGAGACGACTGACCATCCATTCCTACACTGGTCGCATTGACGAGCAGGTCCGACTTGGCAATCTTTTCTTGCAGTTCAGAAAGATCTTCTAAAGCACACAAGTGCACTTTAAAACCTGTTTGCTCCTGTAACTTGTCCAGATAAGGTCTTATTTTTTTCATGGAAACTGAACGAACAAAGACTGAAATTTGACTAACGCCATCCAAAATAGCCTGTGCCAAGATTGATTTGGCTGCGCCACCTGCTCCCAGAATGGTCATTTTTTTACCTGAGATTGTAAAAGAAGGCAAGCTCTTAAAGAATCCCTTGCCATCTGTATTATATCCAATTAACGTTCCGTCTTGATTGACAACTGTGTTGACCGCCCCAATCAAACGTGCCTCATCACTCAACTTATCCAAATAAGGAATCACTTGCTCCTTGTACGGCATGGAGAGATTGATACCAAACATCTGGTAACGACGAATATTAGCGACTGTTTCTGCCAAATCACCCGCTTCAATCTCCCAAGCCACATAAACACCATTGGTAGCTGTCGCTTCAAAGGCCCTATTATGGATGAAGGGTGAAATAGAGTGTTTAATGGGATTTGCAACGACAGCCGCCATACGTGTGTAGCCATCAAGCTTCATCCAAAATCTCCCTAATTTTTTTCATGTTTGATAGAGAAATCTGACCAGGGGCACTCGCTTCATCTAGACTAGCAAATGACCAACTTGAACCCGTCACATCTGAAGTGATACGCGATACTTTGCCCATTTTCCCCATGGAAATGGTCACGTACTCTTGTTCAGGATTGAGTGTTTTAAATCCTCGTGTGTAGTTCATCAGGTCTAAAACATCCTGCTCCGTATGGGCCATAACTGATACCTTGACCACTTTCGGAGAGAGACTGGTCAACTCAGACAAAATCTCCATCATGTTTTCAGGTGTCTCTTGGAAATTATGATAGCTCAATACAAGATTTGGAAAATCCAACATTTCCTCAAAAACGTCCTTGTAGCTGAAATACTCAAAATCTACATAATCCGGCTGATAGAGCTGAGTAACTTCCTTGATGATTTGAACATACTCTTCTGAGGAAAGTTCGATTTCTCCTCCCTCAGCGCGAGTCCGAAGGGTAAAGACAAGTTCGCGTCCTGCAAATTTCTCAAAGATAGCAGGTGCTACCTGTAAAATAGCGTCCTTTGTAAGAAAGTCCGCGCGCCACTCAATGATATCGGCATCTTCATACCTAGTGGCATCCAGTTCTTGCGCTTCTTCTAAACTTCTTGGCATTACTGAAACGACTAATTTCATCTACTAACCTTCATACTAATCACCTTGAGGTAATTACTGCTTTCATCTTTTTTATTATAGGCAAAGTCTGCTGGAAGACCATATTGGTTTAAGATCTGATACCTTCTTCCTGCAAAACCTTTATCAATTTGTTCTGTGAATTTCTGACGGGAAACGTTGGCAGCATTGGTACTTGCAATGATAATGCCTCCCGGATTTAAAATCTCTAGACTCTGGGAAATCAACTTGTGATAATCCTTAGCTACAGAGAAAGTTTGTTTTTTATTTCGAGCAAAGCTCGGCGGATCAAGCACAATCACATCATAAGTCAAGCCTTTTCGCTTGGCATACTTGAAGTACTCAAAAACGTCCATGACGATAAAACGATGATTGTCCATGCTGAGTCCATTTGCCTGAAAATGAGCTTCTGACAGCTCTCTAGACCGTTTGGCCAAGTCGACAGAAGTCGTCTCACTCGCACCTCCCATAGCTGCAGCAACTGAAAAGGCAGCAGTATAGGAAAACATATTGAGCAAGGATTTACCCATGGCTAGACCGTCAACCAGACTCCCACGAACCTCATGCTGGTCTAGGAAAATTCCTGTCATCAAGCCATCATTCATAAAGACCTGATAGAGCACGCCATTCTCAAGAACAGTAAAATAATCTGGCGCTTCCTCACCATAAACATAGGCAGACTCATAGTCTAGACCTTTAAAACGAATCTTTTCATAAGCCCCCAAGACCTCAGGAAAAGCTTCCTTAAAAGCCTTTACGATCAACTTACGAATCTGGTAAACATAGGAGTTGTACCAAGAAAAGACAGCATAATCTCCATAGAGATCAATAGTCAGACCACCAAAACCATCCCCCTCTTGGTTAAAAAGGCGAAAGGCAGTGGTCAAGTCATCCTGATAATAAGTCTTTCTAGCTTCCTTGGCCTTACGAAACAGAATTTCAAAAAAGGCTTGATTGAAACGAACCTTTTCCTTGCTGATGAACCAACCGATTCCCTTGTTCTGCTGGGAAAGATAGGCGCTCCCTAAAAACTTTCCGTCTTGACTAAGAACTTCTACTTCCTGATCCATCAAATCAATATCTGTTAAATCACTTGCTTCCAAAAGAACTAGACCCTTAGCTAGCTTTTTTTCAACACGTCTGCTGACCCTAATCCTATTCATAGCTACTATTATAGCAAATTTTATGACAATTCTCAAAAAAGAAACCGTTTAACCATTTGTACTTTAGTTTACTAAGTGAAATTTTTGTTAAAAAAAGTTTAGTCAAGTCATTTTTTCCAAATCCTCCTCTCCTGACCAATGAAAAGATGGGGGCACTCTCTAAAAATAGACAATTTCAAGAATGAGTATAGAAAAAATTTGCGCAAACGTTTGCCTAGTTCTAAACTTTATGGTAGAATAAAACACAACATTGATAAGCAAGAGGAAAAACAATGCAAAATCAGACACTTATGCAATACTTTGAATGGTATCTGCCCCACGATGGACAACACTGGACGCGTCTGGCTGAAGATGCTCAACACCTAGCAAATCTTGGTATCAGTCATGTCTGGATGCCCCCTGCCTTCAAGGCGACCAATGAAAAAGATGTGGGCTATGGCGTTTATGATCTTTTTGATCTAGGAGAATTTAACCAAAAAGGGACTGTCCGTACCAAGTATGGTTTCAAAGAAGACTATCTTCAAGCCATTCAAGCCCTAAAGGAACATGGAATCCAACCAATGGCTGATGTCGTTCTCAATCACAAGGCCGCTGCCGATCACATGGAAGCCTTTCAGGTCATCGAAGTCGATCCTGAGGATCGTACTGTTCAACTAAGCGAGCCATTTACTATCAATGGCTGGACTCACTTTACCTTCGATGGTCGCCAAAATACCTACAATGACTTCCACTGGCACTGGTACCACTTCACAGGTACAGACTACGATGCTAAGCGCCGTAAATCTGGCATTTACCTGATACAGGGAGACAACAAAGGTTGGGCCAACGAGGAATTGGTCGATAACGAAAACGGTAACTACGACTACCTCATGTATGCTGACCTAGACTTTAAGCATCCTGAAGTCATCCAAAACATCTATGACTGGGCTGACTGGTTCATGGAAACGACTGGTATAGCTGGTTTTCGCTTAGATGCTGTTAAGCACATCGACTCCTTCTTTATGGGCAATTTCATCCGTGATATGAAGGAGAAATACGGAGAAGATTTCTATGTTTTTGGAGAATTTTGGAATCCAGACAAGGAAGCCAATCTAGACTACCTTGAAAAGACAGAAGAACGTTTTGACCTTGTCGATGTTCGTCTCCACCAAAACCTCTTTGAAGCTAGTCAGGCTGGAGCAAGCTACGACCTTCGTACTATCTTTACTGACAGCTTGGTTGAACTCAAGCCTGACAAGGCTGTCACTTTCGTTGACAACCATGATACTCAAAGAGGTCAAGCACTTGAGTCTACTGTTGAAGAATGGTTCAAGCCAGCAGCCTATGCCCTCATTTTGTTACGTCAAGATGGGCTTCCATGTGTCTTTTACGGAGATTATTACGGCATTTCAGGGCAATATGCTCAACAAGATTTCAAAGAAGTTCTTGACTGCCTCCTAGCCATCCGAAAAGATTTGGCCTATGGAGAGCAAACAGACTACTTTGACGATGCCAACTGTATCGGATGGGTCCGTTCAGGTACTGAACATCAATCCCCAATCGCTGTCCTTATCTCAAATGACCAAGAAACCAACAAGTCTATGTTTGTTGGTTCAGAATGGGCTGACCAAACCTTTGTAGATTTACTTGAAAATCACCCAGCACAAGTTACGATCAATGCTGAAGGTTATGGAGAATTTCCGGTAGCAGCGGGTTCAGTCAGTGTCTGGGCAGCAAAATAATCCTATCAGTTACAAGCCAAATCCGACCGGATTTGGCTTTTTTATATTTAGAAAAAGACCTACCCAAATGGATAGATCTTTGCTTGATTACAATTTACCTGCTACTGCATCCAACAAGTCTTGGATTTTCGCTTGGTTGCTTCCTCCTGCCATGGCCATGTCTGGTTTACCACCACCACGTCCATCGACGATTGGAGCCAATTCTTTAACCAAGTTACCTGCGTGGATATCTTTGCTCTTACTTGCAACAAGGATATTGACCTTGTCACTGATAGCTGCAACTAGGACGAGGACGTCAGAGTAGTCTTTTTGTTTCCAGTTATCCGCAAAGGTACGAAGGGCACCTGCGTCTGATACAGACACTTGACTTGCAATGTAACGGTGACCGTTGACTTCCTTCACATCCTTGAAGACATCACCTGCCGCAGCTGCTGCGGCTTTTTCCTTCAATTCTGCATTTTCTTTTTGCAATTGACGGAGTTGCTCTTGAAGGCCTTCAACCTTGTGAGGCACTTCCTTGAGTTGAGGTGCTTTCAAGGTTGCTGCTACTGCTTTCAGAGCGTCTTCTTGTTCGCGATAGGCTTCAAAGGCTTCCTTACCAGTTACTGCCAAGATACGGCGAGTTCCTGATCCGATTCCTTCTTCTTTGACAACCTTGAAGAGACCAATCTCAGAAGTGTTGCCAACGTGAGTACCACCACAAAGCTCAACAGAGTAATCACCGATGGTCACAACACGGACTTCCTTACCGTATTTCTCACCAAAGAGGGCCATAGCTCCCATTTCTTTAGCAGTGTCAATATCTGTCTCAACAGTTTCTACTGCGATTGCTTCCCAGATTTTCTCGTTGACTTGCTGTTCAATGGCACGCAATTCTTCAGCAGTTACTGCTTGGAAGTGCGTAAAGTCAAAGCGAAGGAATTCGACTTCGTTCAGAGATCCTGCTTGTGTCGCATGGTGACCAAGGATATTGTGAAGGGCCGCATGGAGCAAGTGAGTTGCTGTGTGGTTTTTCATGACACGGTGACGACGATTTGAATCAATTGCCAAGGTGTATTCTTGGTTCAAAGCTAAAGGAGCAAGAACTTCAACGGTGTGCAATGCTTGTCCGTTTGGTGCTTTTTGAACATCTGTCACAGTAGCAACAACGTTTCCTGCAGCGTCCAAGATTTGTCCGTGATCAGCCACCTGTCCACCCATTTCCGCGTAGAATGGAGTCTCTGCAAAGATAAGAGAGGCAGTTCCCTCTGAAACAGCTTCTACTTCTGCATTGTCCGCTACGATAGCGACCAATTTAGAAGACAATTGACTGGCATTGTAGTTAAAGACACTCCCCACTGTGATGTTTTGAAGGGTTTCATTTTGCATACCCATTGAGCCACCCTTAACAGCTGACGCACGCGCACGTTCTTGCTGTTCTTTCATGGCTGCTTCGAAGCCTTCACGGTCAACAGTCATACCCGCTTCTTCAGCGATTTCTTCTGTCAATTCAACTGGGAATCCGTATGTGTCGTAGAGTTTAAAGACATCTTGCCCAGCGATAACGCTTTGACCATTTTCTTTCAAATCAGCTACAATGGTCTCTGCAAAGTGTTGACCTGAATGAAGGGTACGAGCGAATGACTCTTCTTCGCTCTTCACGATTTTTTCGATAAAGTCACGTTTTTCAAGCACTTCTGGGTAGTAGCTTTCCATGATTTTTCCAACAGTTGGAACGAGTTTGTAAAGGAAAGGCTCGTTTATTCCCAATTTTTGACCGTGCATAGAAGCACGACGGAGAAGACGGCGAAGAACATAACCACGGCCTTCATTTCCTGGAAGGGCACCATCACCGATGGCAAATGAAAGTGAACGGATGTGGTCTGCAATAACCTTGAAGCTCATGTTGTCGCCATCTTGGTCGTAGACCTTACCAGACAATTTCTCAACTTCACGGATGATCGGCATAAAGAGGTCTGTTTCAAAGTTTGTCTTAGCCCCTTGGATAACTGCCACCAAACGCTCCAAACCAGCGCCCGTATCAATGTTCTTGTGTGGCAATTCCTTGTACTCGCTACGAGGAACAGCAGGGTCTGCGTTAAATTGTGACAAAACAATGTTCCAGATTTCGATGTAACGGTCGTTTTCGATATCTTCTGCAAGCAGGCGAATACCGATGTTTTCTGGGTCAAAGGCTTCTCCACGGTCAAAGAAAATCTCTGTATCTGGTCCAGAAGGTCCCGCACCGATTTCCCAGAAGTTATCTTCGATTGGAATCAAGTGACTTGGATCCACTCCTACTTCGATCCAGCGGTTGTAAGAATCTTTATCATCTGGATAGTAGGTCATGTAGAGTTTTTCAGCTGGGAAGTCAAACCACTCAGGGCTTGTCAAGAGTTCATAAGCCCAAGTGATAGCTTCATCACGGAAGTAATCCCCGATAGAGAAGTTCCCCAACATTTCAAACATAGTATGGTGACGAGCAGTTTTTCCGACATTTTCGATATCGTTAGTACGGATGGCTTTTTGCGCATTGGTAATACGTGGATTTTCAGGGATAATAGTCCCGTCAAAGTATTTCTTAAGAGTTGCTACCCCAGAGTTGATCCACAAAAGAGTTGGGTCGTTTACTGGAACCAAGCTAACTGATGGTTCTACAGAGTGGCCTTTGCTTGCCCAGAAATCTAGCCACATTTGGCGAACTTGAGCACTAGATAGTTGTTTCATAATATCTCCTTATTTACTTGATCAATTTGATTGGCTTTCCAACATTTCCACATAGTCAATCGCGACACAGAGGGAAATGACCAGGTCTGCATAAGAATCTTCATAGACGGTTACGGTGTAGGTTGAGGTCAGATGGAAAATTTCTTTCCGAATCTCGGCGACAAGCTGATCACGATCATCTAGCAATTTGAAATTCAAATCCCAGATATTGCCTTCAATACGAAGCCCTAGATTGTCAAACTCATACTTATCTCGCCAGAAGGTCAACTTCTTACGAATAACGAAATTTGACCCGTCCCGTAGCTGAATGTTAAAGCGAGGAAGCAAGGTGAAAAATTCTTTACTAATCTCACTGACTTGCTCACCGTAGGCGTCATAGACTGTAAAGGTCTTAGGAATTTGGAAGAAAGATCCCTCCACCTGATAATTCACTACTCCTCTATCATCCTTGATATCGAAACGTTCGCCCCCAAGACGAAACTTTTGTTTCACGAGAAATGTCTTCATAAACACCTCCAAAAATCAAAAGACAAGCTCACATCACGAAGGGCGAAAAACCGCGGTACCACCTTCATTCAATGAACTTGTCATTCTCTTATTCTTATGCAATTGTGTGATTGAGTAGCATGATTTCCTACCTTAGATGGCTCGCAGCACCGCCATTTCTCTGGACTAAGATGATTGAAAATCAATTCTCAACTTTATTATTATATCGTTTTTTTGGTTCTGCGTCAACTGGAAATCATTCCTATTTAAGGAGCCTCATTCCCTACATCTCCGATTACTTTTTCAGGATATATTTTTTCTTACTGTCATTTTTCTTTTTATCCCAACTTTTATCCCAAGTTTTCGAATTGCTATACATAAATACGAAAATATTTGCAAACATAAAGTAACCTATCACCAAATGTATGGAATCAGTTGTTAGGTATTGTCGATCCAAGCCATCCTTTAAATGGAATAGTATAATTGTTTCGTTAACAATCAAAAAGGTTGGCCAATAACTTTTTTTGAAAAAAGTAGACATTTTCATTATTTGTTACCGCTTTCTGTAAGGTTAAGCTTAGTATACTACTAGGCAAGCAAATAAGCAACTAGAATATCTAAAGATACCGTTATAAAAATTGCCTTCTATTTTTTAAAAAACGAACCAGCTTGACTGATTCGTTTTCTTACATTTAATTCCTACTTCCGATACATTTTAAACTGTAGGAAGAGGTCGCTGTATTTGCCTGTCCATTTATGATCAAACTTCTCATAAACTTCTAGGTTTTTCATGGTATCAGCGTCTGGATAGAAGGCCTTGTCTTCCTTGGTCTCCTCTGGGAGCAGTTCCTTGGCTGTGTTATTTGGCGTTGCATAGCCTACATACTCCGCATTTTTCAGAGCATTTTCGGGTTTCAACATAAAGTTGATAAAGGCATAGGCGGCATCTTGATTTTTCACGGTTTTTGGAATGACCATGTTATCAAACCAGAGATTGCTGGCTTCTGTCGGAACGACATACTTGAGATTAGGATTTTTCTCCAACATCTGGCTGGCTTCCCCAGAGAAGGTCACGCCGATAGCAGCATTGTTCTGGATCATGTAACCCTTCATCTCATCGGCCACGATGGCCTTGATATTTGGAGTCAGTTTGTAAAGCTTATCTACTGTCTCTTCCAACTGCTGAGGATCCTTTGAGTTAAGGCTGTAACCGAGTGAGTTAAGACCCAGTCCCAGCACCTCACGCGCTCCATCAAAGAGCATGATGGAATCCTTGTACTCTGGTTTCCAGAGGTCATCCCAATGCTCAGGCACCTCATCTACCATGGTTTCATTGTAGACAATTCCCAAGGTCCCCCAGAAGTAAGGGATAGAGAATTTATTGCCCGGATCAAAAGACTGGTTGAGAAACTCTGGTCCGATATTTTCGATTCCTTCAATTTTTGAATAATCGAGTGGAACCAAGAGGTCTTCATCCTTCATCTTGTTGATCATGTATTCACTCGGGATGGCAATGTCGTAGGTCGTTCCACCCTGCTTAATCTTGGTATACATGGCTTCGTTGGAGTCAAAGGTCTCGTACTGGACTTGAATTCCTGTTTCTTCTGTGAATTGCTCCAAGAGTTCTGGATCGATATAGTCTCCCCAGTTGTAGATAACCAGTTTTTGACTATCTCGGCTATTGATTTTATTGTCTAGATGAGTCGCAATTCCCCACAAGACGAGGATAATTGCTACAATTCCAGCTAAAAATGAATAGAGTTTTTTCATGCTTGCTCCTCCTTCTCACGTGAGATAAAGTAATATCCAACAACTAGGATAATACTAAAGAGAAAGACAAGGGCAGACAGGGCATTGATTTCTAGTGAAATCCCCTTACGAGCACGAGAGTAAATCTCAACTGACAGGGTTGAAAAGCCATTTCCTGTTACAAAGAAGGTCACGGCAAAGTCATCCAACGAATAGGTAAAGGCCATGAAATAACCTGCAATGATAGACGGAGTCAGATAAGGGAGCATGATTTCCTTAAACATCTGAAATTGACTGGCCCCCAAATCATAAGCCGCATGAATCATGTCATCATTCATCTCCTTGAGACGAGGCAAGACCATCAAGACCACGATAGGGATGGAAAAGGCCACGTGACTAGATAGAACCGTCAAAAAGCCAAGTGAAAACTTAAGCTGGGTAAAGAGAATCAAGAAGCTGGCACCAATCATAACGTCAGGCGCAACCATGAGGATATTATTGAGTGAAAGAAAGGCTTCTTGGTATTTCTTACGAGACTGGTAGATATAGATGGCACCGAAAGTCCCGATAATGGTCGCAATCAAGGCTGACAGAAAGGCCAAGAAAAAGGTCTGGGTGAGAATCAACATGAGACGGCCATCACCAAACATAGTTTTAAAATGGCTCAAACTAAAGCCGGTAAAACTGTTCATATCATCACCAGCATTAAAGGCATAGCCAATCAAGTAAAAAATTGGCAAATAAAGGATGATAAAGACGAAGGCTAGGTAGAGATTGGCAAATTTTTTCATCGTTCTCTCCTTTCCTTGGTCACCCACATGGTGATGAACATGGTCAGGATGAGGATCACACCGATGGTTGAACCCATACCGTAGTTGTCATTGGTCAGGAAGTTCTGCTCAATAGCCGTTCCCAGCGTGATAACGCGGTTCCCCCCGATCAAACGTGTCAACATAAAAAGACTCAAACTAGGGATAAAGACCGACTGAACCCCACTTCTTACCCCGTTCATAGAAAGGGGGAAGATGACATGACGGAAGGTCTCCCACTTGGTCGCACCGAGGTCATAGCTGGCATTTATAAGATTGTTGTCCATATCATCCAAGACATTGAAAATCGGCAAAATCATAAAGGGAAGCTCGATATAGCTTGCGACAAAGATAAAGGAGAAATCAGTAAAGAGCAACTGCTGCGAACCGATTCCGATAAATTCAAAAAATTGGTTAATAGAGCCATTCTGACCAAAAATCCCGATAAAGGCATAGGCCTTGAGGAGCAGGTTAATCCATGTCGGCAGGATAATCAGCATGAGCCAGAGTTGACGGTGCTTGAGACGAGTCAAAAAGAGGGCTGTTGGATAGCTGATGAGCAGTGTTACCAAGGTGACAATCCCCGCATAGAGCACTGAGTTAAAACTCATTTTAAGATAGGTCAAGTTTTGTGATGCAAAGTAAGATTTATAGTTTTCTAAACTGAACTGGCCTTCAATGTTGAAAAAGGATTGACCGAAAATCAAGACCAAGGGTGCGAGAACAAAGAGGGCAATCCAAAGCATGTAGGGCACTACAAAGAGTTTAGAGGTTGTTTTCTTCATCTCTTTCCTCCTCGATCGCGTTAATCAGACCTGCTTCTTGCTCTTCGATTTCTACGTATTCTTCGATACGAGCATCGAACTCTTCTTCGGTTTCGTTGAGACGCATGATATGGATGTCTTCTGGTTCAAAGTCCAAACCGATTTCCTCACCCACAATGGCCTTACGGGTCGAGTGGATCATCCATTCATTACCAAGTTCGTCGTAGGCGATAATCTCGTAGTGAACCCCACGGAAGAGCTGGGTATCAACCTTGACTTGGAGCTTGCCTTCTTCAGGAAGAGTAATACGCAAGTCCTCTGGACGAATGACAACCTCAACAGGTTCATTTGGCTTCATCCCACCATCAACCGCTTCAAAGCGTTTGCCATTGAACTCGACCAAGTAGTCTTCAATCATGGTTCCTGGCAAGATATTGGACTCACCGATAAAGGTGGCAACAAAGTGGTTGATTGGCTCATCGTAGATGTCCACTGGCGTTCCAGACTGAACAATCTCGCCATCGTTCATAACGAAAATCCAGTCACTCATGGCAAGAGCTTCTTCCTGATCGTGAGTGACAAAAACAAAGGTAATTCCCAATCGTTGTTGCAATTCACGCAGTTCGTACTGCATGTCTGTTCGCAATTTCAAGTCCAGCGCTGACAAGGGCTCATCCAACAAAACCACACGAGGTTGGTTAATGATGGCACGGGCAATGGCCACACGCTGGCGTTGTCCTCCAGAGAGTTTACGGATGGAACGTTTTTCATAACCTTCCAACTGAACCATCTTGAGAACTTCCGTTACGCGTTGCTCGATTTCTTTCTTGTCAATCTTACGCAAACGGAGAGGAAAGGCAACATTTTCAAACACATTCATATGTGGAAATAAGGCATAGGATTGGAAGACGGTATGAACGTCTCGTTTATTGGTTGGGATATCATTGATACGGACACCGTCCAGCAAAATATCTCCTGTCGTCGCATCCAGTAGACCTGCAATGATGTTCAGAATAGTTGATTTTCCTGAACCAGATGCGCCTAAAAGAGTGTAGAACTTTCCTTCTTCCAACTCAAAGTTAATGTCTTTGAGAACCTTGGTGTTGCTGTCTTCAAAAACTTTAGAGACGTTTTTGAATTCGATAATTGGTTTTTTCAATTGGCATAAATTCCTTCTTTTTCATAAATTAACAGATCAGGGCTCTGTCAAGCCGCTACTACCTCTTGCAGGGAGTAAAACCACCTGCATACATCTTCGCTACCGATAGGCTTTCACCCCCTTTCCATTGACATAGCAGCAGCTATTCTGGCGAAACCTTACTCCTTCTCACCCAAAATTCGAACTTCTCTCTCAAGGGTGACACCTGAATGTTCCTTTACCTTTTCAATAACAGATTGAATCAAATCCTCGTAGTCTTTGGCCGTTCCATCAGCAACATTGATCATGAAACCAGCATGTTTTTCAGATACTTCAACACCACCGATACGATAGCCTTTCAAACCAGCCTCTGAAATCAATTGTCCTGCAAAATGCCCGACTGGACGCTTAAAGACTGAACCACATGATGGGTATTCTAATGGTTGTTTGAGTTCACGTAGGTGCGTCAAGCGATCCATTTCCTGCTTGATGACCTGATGATTACCTGGAGCAAGGGCAAATTTAGCCGACAAGACAATGGCCCCAGAATCCTGAATAGCTGAATGGCGGTAACCAAAAGCCAATTCCTTGGCTGACAAGGTCTCGATTTTCCCTTCCTTGGTCAGAATCTTACAAGACTGCAAAATGTGAGCAATCTCTCCTCCGTAGGCACCCGCATTCATAAAGACAGCTCCTCCGATGCTTCCTGGAATCCCGCAGGCAAACTCAAAACCAGTTAAACTATGACGAAGTGCAATGCGTGTTGTCTCGATCAAATTAGCACCAGCTTCTGCTTCAATAGTGTAACCATCAACTGAAACGTTATTGAGCTTATCACACAAGATGACAAAACCACGGACTCCACCTTCACGAACGATGATATTGCTGGCATTTCCTAGCACCATCCAAGGAATATTCTCTTGATTGGCAAATTGAACGACACGCGCCATCTCATAGCGATTGCGTGGCAAAACTAGATAATCCGCTCGACCTCCTACCTTGGTATAGGTATAGGTCTTCAAGAGTTCCTTGAAACGAATATCAATTCCTTCTAATTGTTCTTGTATTTTAGTTACGAATGTCATATCTCTCATCCTTTTGTAAAGTCATTTCATTATACCATTTTTAAGGGCTTTTGACGACAGGAAAATTCTTGGTGTCAAAGCATTGCGTAAAAAAAGAGGTTTCCCTCTTTTTATGATGATTTTTTCCAAAATGTAGATTTTGTTAGCCAGATAAAGGCTAGTACTTCTAAAAGAAGAATGACCTCCACTAGAAGTGGATTTGAAATCCATCCCACTTGAGATAAAGCTGGAGCTAAGTCAAACAAGGCATGCAAACCATAGGCAGCAAAGAGATAGAACCATTTCTTTTGACGGACACTTTGATAGACCCAGACAGTAAGGCTAATTTGGAGAACCAGAGCAAGCACACGCTCAACCCCTAATAAATAAATCTGCCATACAGAAAGAGACTGAACCGTTTCGAGGGTAGCCTTTGGAAGGAGATTGGCTACATCAGTATTTGAAGACTGGATGAGTGAAAAGAGGATCAACAAACTGATTAAACTTCCCATCCCAAGATAGAGCAACTCCAAACCTCCATGTCCCAAACCATAAGCCAAAGCGTCTTTATCTTCTAGACATCTCTTTTTCTCCAACCATTTAAAAAAGACAAGGCGGGCAGTTTCCTCAAAAAGGGCAGCCATGGCAATCGCGTAAAGAACATATAGGAAAGGTTGCTCATTCATGAGCGAAATCGTTCCGTCTTTTTGCGGTTGAAGGACTAGAAAGTGAACCATCTTCTCTAACACTTGAGAAGAAACAAAAAATGCGATTGCCCCCAAGCCCATCACTGCAAGAGAGATCTGAAACCGTTTTTTGGCATACCAAGTCCCACCTACTAGGACTAAAACCAAAGCGATCATGGTAAGGATAATATGTACTGTCATCTTTTTCTCCTATTCTGACTTATCAATGTCTTTCTTCATCTCGTCAACGTTAAATTTAGCAAATAAATACTGGCGATCTTGAACTGGAAAACGTTGATCCAACTGATCGACTGGTCCAACCTCGATTATTCCTTCTTTGATAACAAAGTCCATCACGTGTCCACCAAAAGTCAAATCATCTGAGATAAAATGCAGATGGTAGCCTGCAACACTGACCCCATGGAAAATCTCTGGTGTCCAAAATCCAACGATGGTTCCCGATACATTTTCACGACTATATTCAGGCTGGTGTGTCGCGACATCAGCAAACTTGGTGTCTGTTGTTGACTTGGGAATCATCCGTACATGCATATGGGCGAATTCCCCATGAATCTTGATGGAGCGAAAGAGATTTTCCCCATCATAGTAGGACTCAATCCGCTTTTCTAATTCCTTGTCCGTCATCTCAAAGCGCTGGCGGAAAATCACTTCTGCCTGATGGGGGACCACTGCCGCATAAGGGATAAGGGCATCAGAGGCAACTTCTACAATTTCAGGTTTCTCCCCTGAACCTTTGGCTTGATAAGCCTTGCCATCAAGGACAATCAACTCCCCATCAATCGAATCAAGGGTTCCCAAACCAAGGTCGCCATGCTCCAGCAATTCTCCTACTGTCATGGTTCCACCATAGAGACCAGCCATTAGGGCACCTAGAGTATTGTATTGAAATAATTTTACTGGTTCCTGCACTTTTCTATCCATTCTCTTTCTTATCTTCTTTTCAATGAATCATCATACTTTCTAAGTATACCACATTTGCTCCTAGTTGTGAAAGGGAGAAATGCTTTTCCCATTGCAAAGGATGCAAAAAAAAGGTACAATGTAACAAAATCAAAGGAGGTCTGGAATGACGAAACAAAGCAAGTACCAAGCAGTTGTTTCCTATCTAAAAAACGGTATCGAATCAGGAAAATTCCCAACAGGTAGCAGACTTCCCTCCATCCGCCAACTGAGCCAAGACTTCCACTGTAGCAAGGACACTGTCCAACGAGCTCTGCTAGAATTACGCCATGAACAATACCTCTATGCCAAGCCTCAAAGTGGCTACTATGTTCTGGAACAAGGCCAGCACCAAGACTTGGAAATCGAGGTTACTGACGAACACGCCACTGCTTATGACGACTTCAGACTCTGTGTCAACGAAACCCTGATAGGCCGAGAAAACTACCTCTTCAACTACTATGACAACCAAGAAGGCCTTGAGGAACTCAGACAATCTGTCCATCAACTCCTCTTTGACCAAGCCCTCTACTGCAAACCCGACCAACTGGTTCTAACATCTGGCACCCAGCAAGCTCTCTTTATCCTTTCTCAGATCAACTTCCCGAGCAAGGGAGAGGAGATTCTAGTTGAACAGCCTACTTACCACCGAATGAACCGCCTCTTGATCGCTCAGGGATTGGCCTACCAAACCATTGAACGCCGAATTGATGGCATTAACCTTGAAGAACTGGAAGAACAGTTCAAATCTGGGAAAATCAAATTTTTCTATACCATTCCTCGCTTCCACTATCCTCTTGGGCATTCCTATTCTGAGCAGGAAAAAAGGGCCATTCTGGATCTAGCAAACCAGTATGGTGTATACATCGTCGAGGATGACTATTTAGGAGACCTAGACCCTAAAAAAGGTCAGACCTTCCACTATCTGGATACTGAAGATCGGGTCATTTATATCAAGTCCTTCTCAACCAGCCTCTTTCCAGCTCTTCGTATCACCGCTCTCATTCTCCCAAATGCCCTAAAAGAGACCTTTGTTTCCTACAAAAATATCCTAGACTATGATAGCAATCTTATCATGCAAAAGGCCCTCTCACTTTACATCGATAGTCAGTTATTTGAAAAAAATCGACTGGCTCGACTGACCCTTCAAGAGAACTATCAGACTCGGATAAAGGAAGTACTTGAAAAAAACACCTGTCCCTTGCCCTACTATCCTCTACATGATGGCCTTCTCCTTGATTTGAGAACCTATCCTAAAATTGCCAGTTTAAAGCATAGCTCACTCAAACTAGACTTCTTTGAAGAGGCTTATTTGGAAGCCTGTCCTTATCAGTTTGCCAAAGTCTCTCTCGAAAATCTAGAAGCACTATTACAATACATAAAAGCAGAATTGGATTAAATTCCAACTCTGCTTTCTTTTTTACTGTTCAACTTCTGTTAGTTTTGCTGCTTTTTCTAGATAGGTTTGATAAGTTCCTTCATCTTTCAGTTTTTGGATAACCTTATCTACTACTGCTTTCAAGTCTGATTGATCCTTCTTGATAGCAACGGCATTGGCTTCGCCATCTTTCATCGTCAAGTTAACAGATGCAACGACAAGGTCTGAGTTTTTACCTGCGTAACTAAGAGCCACTGGTTCATCCATATGAACAGCATCCACTTTTCCAGCCTGCAATTCATTGACTGCTTCCCCCATATTGGTCAAGGATGTCAACTGGGCATTTGGCAATTGTTCCTTGACCATGATTTCTGGAACAGTTCCCTTTTGAGCTGCGATATTGGCACTTGCGAGGCTTGTAAGATCCTTGTATTTGTCTAAATCGGCTTTTCTAACCAAGAAACTCATCTTGTTTTCATAGTAAGGGATTGAAAAGTCAAAGACTTCCTTTCTCTCATCGGTGGCACTAATTCCTGCAATAGCCAAGTCAGCCTTTCCAGTTTGAAGACTGGTCAAGGCATTGTCAAAACTCATACTAGAGATTTCAAGCTTAACTCCAAGTTCATCTGCAATCGCCTGAGCCATATCAATATCTGCACCAACCACTTGGTTTTTACCATCTACCAAGGATTGGAATTCAAATGGCGCATAGTCTGGGCTGGTCGCAACAACTAGCTTTCCTTTCTATTTAATAGCCTCCACAGCAGACTGGGAACTATCCGTACTTGACTGACAGGCTACTAAAATCATGCTGGCAAGCATGCTACACACAAGTAATGTCCATTTCTTAAACTTCATAAATAAACGACCTTTCTGTTATTTCTGAATAATTATAACCTATTTGAAAATACTTGTCAACATTTTCAGAATTTTCATTTCAAAAAAATTCCTTTTTATTCAAAAATAAAGACTAATCTGAGTTGATTAGTCTTTTTAGTGCATATTTAATCCATTTCTTAGAGTTCGACGATTTTACCTGTTTCAAAGTAAACAACCCATTCACAGATATTTTTTGCATAGTCTCCGATACGCTCCAAGAAAGAAATGACCTGGAAGTAATCACGACCTGTAACGATAGCTTCAGGGTTTTTCTTGATTTCTTCTGTAGCCAAATCTCGGATGCTATCAAAGTAATGGTTGATTTTTTCATCCATAGCCGCAACTTCATAGGCTTGGTCCACAGAGCCGTTCAGATAGAGATCTAGAGCTGCTTCAACGAAGTTTTTCACATCGCGTCCCATCTTTTTGATTTCTTCTTCAACAGAAGGGATACGTTGTTCCCCCTTCATACGAATAGTCGCCTCAGCGATAGACACTGCATGATCTCCCATGCGTTCCACGTCAGAAACTGCCTTGAGAACGGTCAAGACGGTACGAAGATCTTGCGAAACAGGTTGCTGGAGGGCAATCATTTCAAATGATTTCTTTTCCAACTTCACTTCATATTCATTTACTTCTGCATCGTCTTCGATGACTTCTTTTGCCAAATCACGGTCATGCGTGACAAAGGCACGCACTGTACGATTGATCTGCGAAAGCACTTCTTGTCCCATGGCGTAGAACTGGTTGTGCAATTTCTCTAAATCTTCTTCAAATTGAGATCGTAACATCTTTCAACTCCTTATCCAAATTTTCCTGTTATATAATCTTCTGTTTCCTTGTTTTGAGGGGAAAGGAACATCTTCTTGGTATCGTTAAACTCGATTAAATCCCCATCTAGGAAAAATCCTGTCTTATCAGAGATACGAGAAGCCTGCTGCATGGAACGTGTTACCAAGAGCATGGTGTATTTGTCTTTTAGACCATACAAGGTTTCTTCAATCTTACCAGCCGAGATAGGATCCAAAGCTGAAGTTGGTTCGTCCAAGAGGATGATTTTAGGGCTGGTTGCCAAAACACGGGCAACACAGACACGTTGCTGTTGACCCCCTGAGAGACCAATGGCCGAATCATGCAAACGATCCTTGACTTCATCCCAGATAGAAGCACGTTGCAAGGCCTTTTCTACTGCTTCATCAAGGACCTGTTTATCCTTGACCCCATTGATACGTAGTCCGTAAATAACATTTTCGTAAATAGACATAGGGAAGGGATTGGGCTGTTGGAAAACCATGCCAATTTCCTTACGCAATTCAACCGTATCGGTACGTGGACTGTAGATATTGTGGCCATTATAAATCACTGTTCCAGTTGTTGTCACCTCAGGATTTAAATCGCCCATGCGGTTGATAGCCTTGAGCAGAGTGGACTTTCCTGATCCAGAAGGACCAATGAGGGCGGTTATTTCCTTGGGTTGGAAAGAAAGGGAAACACTATTCAAAGCCTTCTTTTTATTGTAATAAACGGACAGGTCTTTAACCTGCAAAATCGGTTCTGTCATACTGCTTCCTTTCTAACCAAAGTGTCCCGTTACATAGTCATTGGTAGACTGTAGCTTGGCATTTTGGAAAATGTTGGATGTCTTATCATACTCGATCAAATCGCCCAAGTAGAAAAATCCTGTGTAGTCACTCGCACGGGCGGCCTGTTGCATACTGTGGGTAACGATGATGATGGTAAAGTCCTTCTTCAATTCCAGCATTGTTTCTTCCAGCTGGGCTGTCGCAATCGGATCCAAGGCTGACGCCGGTTCATCCATCAAGAGGATATCTGGCTTAACAGAGATGGCGCGAGCGATACAGAGACGTTGTTGCTGACCACCAGAAAGCATCAAGGCTGATTTGTGGAGGTCGTCTTTGACCTGATCCCAAAGGGCAGCCTGTCTTAGAGAGGTTTCTACAATTTCATCAAGTACTTTCTTATCCTTAACACCTGCACGTTCATGAGCAAAAGTGATGTTGCGGTAAATAGACTTGGCAAATGGATTTGGACGTTGAAAGACCATTCCGATATGCTTACGCATCTCATAAACATTGATTTCTGGACGATTGACGTCAATTCCTTGGTAAAGAATTTGACCTGTGACCTTGGCAATGTCAATAGTATCATTCA
This sequence comes from Streptococcus oralis, assembly GCF_003944215.1. Taxonomy (GTDB): domain Bacteria; phylum Bacillota; class Bacilli; order Lactobacillales; family Streptococcaceae; genus Streptococcus; species Streptococcus oralis_BI. The sequence continues at coordinate 81,780 of NZ_RJVZ01000003.1, forward strand.
TCCGATTGAGACTACGGAGATAGGTAGATTTCCCAGATCCTGATGGACCAATCAAGGCTGTTATTTTATTTTTTTCAAATTGCATATCGATGCCCTTGATGGATTCATTTTTACCATAGTAAACATGTAAATCCTTGGTTGAGAGGGCCACTTTTTCTTCAGGGAAGGTGATGATATGCTTTTCATCCCAGTTATATTTTGACATGGCTTCTCCTTTAGGCAGCGGTTAATTTCTTGTGTAAATAGCTTCCGAGTTTGCGTGCCCCAAAGTTAAAAATCAAGATAAAGATGAGGAGCACCGCGGCAGAACCAGCTGATACGATGGTAGCATCAGGAATGGTTCCTTCACTGTTGACCTTCCAAATGTGGACAGCCAAGGTTTCTGCTTGACGGAAGATTGAGATAGGGCTGGTAACACTAAGGATATTCCAGTTAGACCAGTCAAGGGCTGGAGCGGATTGTCCTGCCGTATAGATAAGAGCAGCGGCCTCACCAAAGATACGGCCAGATGCCAAGACAACACCAGTCACAATACCTGGAAGAGCTTCAGGAATGACGACATGGACCACAGTCTCCCAACGAGAAATTCCAAGGGCCAGACCAGCCTCACGTTGTGTATGGTGAACGTGTTTTAAACTGTCCTCAACATTTCGAGTCATCTGAGGGAGGTTAAAGACCGTCAAGGCCAAGGCACCTGAAATGATTGAAAATCCATACTCAAACTGGACGACAAAGATCAAGTAACCAAAGAGACCTACAACCACAGATGGTAGAGAAGACAAAATCTCAATACAGGTACGAATAAAATTGGTTACAGGTCCTTTTTTGGCATACTCAGCAAGGAAAACACCAGCTCCCATAGACAGGGGAACAGAAATGATCAAGGTAATGACCAAAAGGAAGAAGGAATTATAGAGCTGAATCCCGATACCCCCACCTGCTTGATAAGAGGAGGATTTCCCAGTCAAGAAGGACCAAGAGATGTGCGGTAACCCTCTCACCAAGATATAGAGAATCAAAGATGCCAATATGGCCACGATGATACCCGCGATGGTATAGAGGACAGCTGTTGCAAGTTTATCTAATTTCTTAGCGTGCATAGTTTTTCTTTCCTCTTTCTTTCGTAATCAATTTAATCACACTGTTAAAGGCCAAACTCATCAAGAGCAATACCAAGGCCAGTGACCAGAGTACGTTATTATCAACCGTTCCCATGACGGTATTCCCAATTCCCATAGTCAAAACAGAAGTCAAAGTCGCAGCTGGTGTTGTTAGCGAGGTTGGGATAACTGCTGAGTTTCCGACAACCATCTGAATAGCCAAGGCCTCACCAAAGGCACGAGCCATCCCAAAGACTACTGCTGTAAAAATACCTGAACGCGCTGCTTTCAAGGTCACACGCCAGATGGTTTGCCAGCGAGTCGCTCCCATAGCCAAACTGGCTTCACGGTAGTGACGGGGCACAGCACGTAGGCTATCTGTGGTCATAAAGGTTACTGTTGGTAGGATCATGACAAAGAGAACGAAAATCCCTGACAAAATCCCAAAACCAGTTCCACCAAAGACACTGCGGACAAAGGGAACTACGACCTGCAAACCAATAAATCCATAGACAACTGAAGGAATACCGACGAGGAGTTCAATGGCTGGTTGCAAAATCTTTGCACCCTTTGGTGATACTTCTGTCATAAAGACTGCAGCACCAATAGCAAAGGGAGTTGCGATGAGAGCTGATAAAATCGTCACAATAAAGGAACCCAGAATCATCGGAAGAGCACCAAATTGTTTCCCTGAAGGGTTCCAAGTTTGTCCAAAGAGGAAATCAAAGATGTTCACTCCATTGACAAAAAAAGTCGATAAGCCTTTTTGGGCTACAAAAATCAAAATCATCGCCACAATGATAACAATCAAAGAAAGGCAAGTGAAGGTCAAACCTTTACCAAACTTCTCAAGGCGAGAGTTCTTTGAAGGAGAGAGTAATTTTTTAGATAATTCTTCTTGATTCATTATTGACCTCCTTCTACTGCTGTAACAGTACCTGAAGCATCCTTTTGGACTTTCATTTCATTGATGGAAATATAGCCCATGCCCTTAACAATTCCAGTTTGGGCTTCGTCTGAGAGGATGAATTTTAAAAATTCAGTCGCCAACTCATTTGGCTGACCTAGGGTATACATATGCTCATAAGACCACAAAGGCCAGTTGTTGGTCGTTACATTTTCAGTTGTCGGCTCATACCCATTGAGCTTCATGGTCTTGACTGAGTCATCCACATAAGCAAAGGCAAGATAAGAAATGGCTCCTGGAGTTTGGGAGACAATCGACTTGACCATTCCATTGGAATCCTGCTCTTGGCTCTGCATTGCCGCTTGGCCATTCATTATGACATTGTCAAAGGTTGCTCGTGAACCAGAACTTGCTGCTCGGTTGATGATTGAAATTGCCAGGTCTTTGCCCCCAACCTCTTTCCAGTTGGTCACTTCACCAGTAAAGATTTTGCGAAGTTGCTCGGTTGTGAGATTTTCAACAGCCACTTCTTTGTTCACAATCACTGCCAGACCAGCCACTGCAACCTTGTGGTCTACTAGAGCTGAAGCGTCAATTCCATCTTTTTCCTCAGCAAAAACGTCAGAGTTGCCAATATCTACAGCTCCAGACTGCACCTGAGAAAGTCCTGTTCCCGAACCTCCACCTTGAACGTTGACTGTTTTTCCGATATTTTTTGAACCAAATTCATCTGCTGCGGCTTCGACCAGAGGCTGAAGGGCAGTTGAACCGACGGCTGTCATGGTTTCTCCACGATCAATCCAGCTTGCACATCCTGCTAGAGAACCTGCCAGCAAAAGAGTCGCAAGAGATAGGACGAGCTTTTTTCTTTTTTTCACTATTTTTCTCCTTGAACATAATGATGAATGCTCTGATTTCTTTCTGTTCCTATCATATCAATTAGTGATGATAAGATTTGGTTTACGATTTATAGACTGGAAGCCCCATTGAGGACCAGTCGGTTCATCATATAATATAAGTAAAAATGAAAGACTATCAGAAAAAACTCATACTTCCAATATAACATAGAATAGATTCTTTGACTAGCTTTTTCACTTGAATCTGAGGCCTTTTGGATAATAATTTTTTAAAACATTTCCAGTAACTTTTGCAAAGCCCAGACCGTTTCCTTGAACCACAACTTGATACCAACCATTTACCAGTATTTCTGCCAGTTGAACGGTTTCGCCTGCCACATATTTTACAAAGTCCTCATCCTTAATTTCGACCCTTTGTTTCACCTGACTTGGTTTTAAGGCTAATCCTAGAGCAAAGCTTGGTTCGAAGCGTTTCTTCTTAAAAGTTCCCAGATGAAGTCCATTTCGGGCAATTTTGAGTTTCCCTAGATCAGGTAACATCTCTGGCAAGAGATAAAGTTGGTCTCCAAAAGTTTGTAGTACGCCAGTTAGCGATATTTTTAGATGTTTTTGGGCAAATTCTTGCCACAAGTTCTGCTGTTCGCGACTGAGATTGATCTTGCTGGCTTTGAATTTAGGTGCTGGATTTTCTCCCTTAAACTGCAGGTGGGCTACAAACTGGCCTTCTCCCTTGAAATGATGAGGATACATTCGAGCCGTTTCAGGAAGATCAATTCCTGCTACTATACCGTTCACATGCTCGACCGGAAGCAATTCAAAATCATAAGTATCAAGCAACCAGTGGACGATTTCTTCATTTTCCTCAGGTGACCAAGTACAGGTCGAGTAGACCAGACGGCCACCTTCTGCAAGCATGGTGACTGCATCTTCTAGAATTTCCCTTTGGAGACTGGCACATTGGCTAGGATAAGCGGTACTCCAATAATCCATGGCATCTGGCTGCTTACGAAACATCCCTTCACCCGAGCAAGGGGCATCAAGGACAATCACATCAAAATAGCCTTTAAAGACTTTGGCCAAACGGTCCGCAGACTCATTGGTCACGACAACGTTTGTAGCTCCAAACCGCTCCATATTTTCCACTAAAATCTTAGCCCGCTTGTTTGAAATTTCGTTAGAAACAAGGACTCCCTGATTAGCCAGATAGGCTGCCAATTGAGTGGATTTCCCACCTGGCGCTGCCGCCAAGTCCAAGACCTTCATACCAGGAAGGGGCTGAGCTACCTGGGCCACCATTTGGGCTGCAGGCTCTTGCGAATAAACGAAACCTGTCACATGCTCTGGAGATTTCCCAGAAACTTTTCCATAGTGCCCCCAAGGTGTATGAGGAATGGCATCAGCAAACGATAGCTGACTTTCTTTTAAGGGATTGACCCGAAAAGCCGATACCGCTTCCTGTTTAAAAGAGGCAAGAAAATCTCTTGCCTCATCTTCTAGTATCGCTTCATATTTTTCAACAAATCCTTCTGGAAATTGCATTTAGTTTTCTTTCCTTTCATAAATATAGGACTGAATCTCTTCTTGCATCTCGATTGGCACCATCATGACAGGCTGACGCGTTTGAAAATCAACAGCCTCACCAGAAACTGTAAGAAGACGATACCCCAGACTGTCTCCTAGGATACTTGCAGCAGCGTAATCCCAAGGTTGCAAATAGGTGATATAAGTCAGCAGACGACCTGATAAAACCTTGGCAAAACTAATGGCCGCACTACCATAGACACGGACTCCCAACGCTGCTCGGCCCAAATCAGCCAAGCCCCACTCATTGCTTTCAAACATACCTGAGTTACCAGCCACTAAAAATTCTTGAAGAGATTTCTTTTTAAAAGTTGGTAAGGGCTCATTATTACGACAAGGAGGAAAGGCACCACCACCATGGTAACAATCGCCTTTCATGACATCATAAATGATACCAAATTTGCCCACACCATTCTCAAAATAAGCTAACATAACGGCAAAATCTTCCTTCTGAGCGACAAAGTTATTGGTACCGTCAATGGGATCAATCACCCAAACAGTGCCCTGACCGACTGCAGCACGTAAACAGCCCTCTTCCGCGCAAATCAAGTCTTCTGGATAAGATGCCAAAATTCTCTGAACTAAGAGATCCTGAACTTCCTTATCCAAACGCGTCACCAAGTCTGTAGGGGAAGACTTTCGCTCGACCTGCAAATCTTCTTGCATGTGGGCCAAAATGTAATCTGCAGCTTCTTGCACAATCTGTTTGGCAAATTCAAATTTAGTTTCCAAGAGAAATCTTCCCTTCTCTTTTTTCTTTTGCTAATTGAACTGCATGATAGAAGGAATAACCGCTAGCCGTCTCAAATTCGCGGCCTAGGCGTTTTTCTTCACTTCTGCTCGGAACGACAGACTTAAATTCCTTGTAAGACTCTAGCAGTTTTTTTGCTTCTACCTTGTCTTCATAGGCAGCTTCAACATCATTAAAAAAAGAAAGCACTGAAGCAAGTTCTTCAGTGCTCCACGACAAATCTAGTGGGTAACTATACTGTTTGTTCATCTATCCAATACCAGCTCTCAATGTTGCTTCTTTTAGTTCTTGTTTACGGTAACTACGAGGGAGAAAAGCACGAATCTCATCTTCATTAAAACCGATCTGCATGCGTTTAGTATCAATAATAATTGGGCGACGCAAAAGACTAGGATATTGCTCAATCAACTGAAGCAACTCCGATACCGAAATACTCTCTACATCAATATCCAATTTTTGGAAAATTTTTGAACGAGTTGAAATGATGTCATCAGTACCATTTTCGGTCAAGGAAAGAATGTGTTGCAATTCTTTTCTTGTTAAAGGACTGGTCATAATATTGTGCTCCTCAAAAGGAACTTTATGCGTCTCTAACCAGGCCTTTGCCTTACGACATGATGTACAGCTCGGTGATAAAAATAGTGTAATCATGCTTTTCTCTTCTTTATCTATACTTTGCTATTCTTATTATACAAAAAAATAAAGCGCTTGACTAGCAATTTCTAGAAAAAAGCCTATTTTTTTCTAGAAAAATAGACTGTATGCGAACGAATTACTCAATTCCAATAAAGTTAATTCACTCCTCGTAAGAATTTTTAACTTCATCTCTGTTTTATCAATGCAACACATTAAAGTATTCTACGACTTTTCAAATAAAGAAAACCAAAGAAACTTTCATAGAGTCCAAAGAAGAGAAGGAAAGCATGGAGGAAGAAGGTCTCTGGTAAAATCAAAATAACGGGATCCTTTGCGGGATCAAAAAGCCAGGTATCGTCTCCCACAAAGAGAATCTGATGGAAAAGAGTAAAGAATTGCTCAAAACCAATTAACACTCCTACAAGGCCAATGACTAGAGGCAATAGCACTAAAGTCAGAATACTTTTACGATATAGAGGTAGAAATCCTTTTTTCACAATCTTTCTAACAAAGAAATAGAAACTTGGTAATGGCACTAGGGCAACTAGCTGAACCAAGTGGAAGAGATTCTTCACCACCGCAAAATGGTGTAAACCTGCAGCTGATGAACGAAAATCTGGCATCTCTAAGACCTGACTAAAGGGATTGGTCAGGTAATTCATCAAGATATGAAAGTTGTACTGAATGGTTTCGGGCTTTAGATAAACCCGTTCCGTTAAGTTCAGCCACTGAATTTCCATGGGATAGAAAATCCAAGCCAGATAAATGGTTAAGAGGATAGACAGGGAGAGGAGAAAGAGCATACTTCCCCAAAAGGTCAGTTTAGTTTTCATCAAAATGCCACTCCGCAAGGCTAGAAACTACATGAGTTGGTGCAATTGGCAAGTCCGCCACTTCTTCTGCCTTGGTAAAACCTGTCGTCACCAAGAGCGTTGGAATGCCATTGTCAATTCCTGCTCGGATATCTGTCAGGTAGTTATCCCCAACCATGAGCAACTCCTCTCTTTTCAAGCCCAAGTGCTCAACTGCCTTATCCATAATGATAGCATTTGGTTTTCCGATATAAACTGGTTTTACTCGTGTTGCGACTTCAAGAAGGGTTATCAGTGAACCAGCACCAGGCAAAAGACCACGTTCCGTCGGAATATTGAGGTCTGGATTGGTTCCGATAAAGTGAGCACCCTTTTGAATGGCTAGAGTCGCTGTCGCAAATTTTTCATAGTCGACTTGCCAATCCAGTCCAACTACCACATAGGCAGGATTTTCCTTGTCTTCGACATAACCAGCCGCCTGAATGGCATCCTTGAGTCCAGCTTCTCCGATGACATATACTGTCTTTTCCAGTCCCAAGTCGTTCATATAGTCGATGGTTGCCAGAGTTGCTGTGTATACAGTTGATAGAGGCGTATCAATATTAAAATTCTGTGCCAACATCTCTTGAACACTCTCAGGAGTTCGAGTTGTATTATTAGTCACAAAGAGATAGGGAATCTCTCGTTTTTGCAACTCATGCACAAAAGCCTCACCCGCGGGAATTCTGTCTTTCCCCTTGTAAATGGTCCCGTCTAAATCAATTAAATAACCTTTATAAGCCATATAGTCCTTTCTAATTGCTTTCAATTTCTTGCCACGTAATCATAGCTTGGGCATTAATCTCGCCATCACTGATAATCTCATGCTTGCTTTCTAATCCCTTGAGTTCATAAGATGAAGCAATCATGCCACCTGGTCGCACTTCTTTTACATATTTGAGATTGATTTTCTTTGGAATGTACTTGGTCAAAAAGTCTGCTCCCATGACCTCAAAAATCCAATCCAGATATTTGCTGTTATTAACATGACCATTCATATCCAAGTCGTAAAAACGAACATGGTAGTCTTTACTGAACGGGTTTTCTAGATTTGTATACTTTGGCCCACGGATGAGTTTTTTATCAAACTCAGACTGGTAAGGCGCAACAATCTCAGGCTCGACAGCATGGACTTTCCGACTATCTCTGTCCATAAGAACAAAGGTTGCTACCATGCGAATGATTTCTTGGCCTGCTTCATCATAGATGGTGAAACGGCGGTAGCAAAAAAGACGATTGTATGTCAATGCTTCTGTTTCAATCGTAATCTCCTCATCAAAGCGAGGCAAGCGAACCACGTCAATCGCATAGTCTGTAATAATCCAGACTAAATTGTAACGTTCTAGCACATCCTTATCACTAACTCCCAGTTCAATCGACTGCATACCTGATACTTGCAAGGACAGCAAAATCACATCTGGAAGTTTGATATGACCGTTCATGTCCGCCATATCAAAAGGAATTTTCATTTTCATCTGATAAGTTAAACCCATTGTTCTACTCCAAAATAAATCGTTCTGCTACAGTGTCTCCCAAGAAGAGACCCCTCTTTGTCATTCGGACACGATCACCATCGATCTGCATAAGACCTTGTTGAACCAAGTCTCTGATGATTTCGCCATAAAGTTCATCAAAGGACCGTTCGAATTTTTCCTCAAATCGTGCCATGGAAACCCCAGATTTCTTGCGGAGTCCCAGAAACATTTCTTCTTCCATCTGCTCCCTTTGACTCAGGTGTTCTTCTGTAATTCGAGCATTTCCTGCCTCTACCGCATTGAGATAGTGGCGGATCGGACCATGATTTTTATAACGTACCCCGTTCACATAACCCGAAGCACCCGCACCAATACCATAATACTCGGCATTGTCCCAGTACATGAGATTGTGGCGACTTTCAAAGCCAGGCTTAGAGAAATTCGAAATCTCATAATGCTCAAAACCAGCTCGCTCAAGCTCTGCGATGATGTACTCAAACATCTCTGCTTCTAACTCTTCCTTGGGCAGGGGCAATTTCCCACGTCTCATGCGGTTCATAAAGACCGTATGATTCTCCAAAATCAAGCTATAAAGGCTCATATGAGGAATATCAAGCGAGATAGCCTTAGCTACATTGTCCTTGACCTGAGCCATAGTTTGACCAGGTAGAGCGTAAATCAAATCGATGGAAATATTGTCAAAACCGGCCAGTTTGAGGCGGTCGATATTTTCATAAATATCCTTCTCCAAGTGACTGCGCCCAATCTTTTTCAGCATTTTGTCATCAAAAGTCTGCACACCCAAGGAAACACGATTGACTGGTAACTGTTTCAAAACCGCAATTTTATCCGCGTCCAAGTCTCCTGGGTTTGCTTCAATCGTCAACTCTTCCAAGACAGACAAATCTAGGTTTTTAGTCAAGCCATCCAAGAGCACCTCTAATTGCGAAGCGGACAAAGCCGTTGGCGTTCCACCTCCAATATAGAGAGTTGACAACTTTTGGATATCATAAGAACGAAACTCTTCCAGCAGATGCTCCAGGTAACTATCTACTGGTTGATTTTTAATAAAAACTTTTGAAAAGTCACAATAATAACAAATCTGTGTGCAAAAGGGAATATGCACGTAGGCGGACGTTGGTTTTTTCTGCATAGTATTTATTATACCACAAAGACAGGCTTGCAGATAAAAATCACCATCTCCAAAAACCAGAGATGGTGATGCATTATACTTCAGTAATATCGATGATGATTTCTTCTTGGTCTTCAGCAATGTCTGGAGTTGTTGACTGTTCTTGCCACTGCTCCTTGAGATTGTTAAAGGTTTCCTTTGACGCTTCTGTCGCTTGTCGAGCACAGTTTTTAGCTTGGTCAAGGACACTATCAAAAGTGATTTCACCAGATTCTACTTGTTCCTTTGTTTTCAGTACAAAGTCAGTTGCCTGTTCCTTCACTTCTGTTAGTTTTTCACAAACCTGCTCTCTAGCATATTCTGGATCTTCTCTCAAATCATCCAGAAAATCCTGAGCTTGACTACAAACTTGCTTGCCCTTGTCACTCGTCAAAAACAAAGCAAGAGCTGCACCTGAAACTGTTCCTAAAAGGATAGAGGATAGTTTTCCCATAAGATTTCTCCTTTTTTATTTTTTGAAAATTTTACTTGCGAAACGAAGAGCTGACAATCCTGCACCTGTCTTAATGGTCTTTGAACCAGCTGATGAGGCTTTTTTACCCAAGACACGCGCATGTTGGTTGAGGTCAGATACTGATTCTGACAAGTCCGCTACAGCTGTAAAGAGTGGATCAATCGTCGCAACTTTGATATTGATATCGTCTGCCAACACATTGACCTTAACCAACAATTCATTGGTATGATGCAGGGTAACGTTCACATCTGAGCTCAATGTTTTGATGGTTTTCTCTGTCTCATCAATCATACGACCTGCTTTTTGAATCGTGATTGTCAAATAGACCAAACAGACAATCAAAGCAATCGCAACAAGAATATATGCAACTTCTAACATTTATTTTTCCTCCTCTGTATGATAGAAAGGGGCTTTCTTTCGATTTTGATAAAGTATGATAAAAATACCGAGTCCGATAAGGACGACTGATAACCATTGGGAAACTCGCAAACCAAAGAACATGAGACTATCCGTCCGCATCCCTTCGATGATCATACGACCAAAGCCATACCAAATCAAGTAAAATGCCGTGATCTGACCGCGTCTGATTCCCTTTAATTTTCGTCTAAAAATCAAAATCAAAGCAAAACCAATCAGATTCCAAACCGACTCATATAAGAAGGTCGGCTGACGATAGCTCCCCTCAATGTACATCTGGTCACGAATAAAGCCCGGCAAATAATCCAGACTATCTACTGCTGCACCGTAGGCTTCTTGGTTAAAGAAGTTCCCCCAGCGCCCTAAACTCTGGGCAACCATGACGCTCGGTGCTGCAATATCTAAGAAATCCCATGTATTAATCAGCTTTCTATCTGCAAAGATATAAAGTACAATAGCTCCTGCTATCAAACCACCATAAATGGCCAAACCACCATTCCAGATGGCAATCACATCACCTGGATTTTGAAGATAGTAATCTAAGCGGAAGAGTACATAGTAAAGTCTGGCACCTAAAATTGCAATAGGAAAGGCAATTAAGATAAAATCTAGAATATCATCTGACAAAATCTTCTTTTTAGGAGCTTCTTTCATGGCAAGGTAGACAGCCAAGACCAATCCAGCCACAATACACAAAGCATACCAACGAATGGAAAAAGGACCGATTTCAAATGCAACTGGATTAATCATCTTTCACCTCATTTTTGGAGATGAGATTAGTCAAGCGTTCTTCAAATAAACGCGTCGCATCAAATCCCATTTCTTTAGCTCGATAGTTCATGGCTGCCGCCTCAATAACAACTGAGATATTGCGTCCTGTTTTTACTGGGATGCGGATACGCGGAATCGTCACACCAGAAACTTCGAGTTCTTCGGCATTATTTCCTAGACGGTCAAAGGTCTTATGGGTATCGTAATTTTCCAAGTAAACAGCCAACTGAACTTGCGAAGAATCTTTTACAGCACTTGCTCCGTAGAGACTCATCACGTCAATAATACCCACTCCACGAATCTCAAGCAAATGCTTCAAAATTTCAGCGGGCTCTCCCCAAAGGGTCATTTCATCCTTGGCAAAGATATCTACACGGTCATCTGCCACCAAACGGTGTCCCCGTTTCACAAGTTCAAGGCCTGTCTCGCTCTTACCGATACCACTATCCCCTTGGATCAAGACACCCATGCCATAGATGTCCATCAACACACCATGCACGCTCGTACGTTCAGCCAAACGGGAATCAAGGTAGCTAGATAACTCTCCAGATAAACGACTGGTTGATGTTCGACTGGTTAAAATCGCAATATTACATTCCCTAGCAGCCCTCAACATTTCTTCTGGCACTACCAGACCACGAGCAACGATTACAGCAGGTGTTTCAGGTAGAAACATTTTCTTCAAAACTTGATAACGGTTATGGGCAGGCATGGCAACCAAATAGGACCACTCCTTCATCCCTAACAGCTGAATCCGTTCTGGTGTATAGTAATCAAAATAGCCCGTCATTTCAAGACCAGGTCTCATAATGTCCGCAGTATTGATTTCTTTTTCAAGTAATTCGCCTTCACCATAGACAATATCTAGTCTGAGTTTTTCAATGACATCTCTTACTAAAACCGACATAATTTCCTCCTTCAATCGAGTTCTCCCTACTATTATATCAGATTGTAGGTGGAAGTTTCCTTTTTTTGCAGGATTTACAGTATTTATTTAAAAATAAAAAGACTAGATTTCTCTAGCCTTTCATTTCTAATTAGAATTTTTTACGTTTACGAGCTGCTTCTGATTTACGTTTACGTTTTACAGAAGGTTTTTCATAGAATTCACGTTTGCGTGTTTCTTGAAGAGTACCAGCTTTAGTAACCGCACGTTTGAAACGACGAAGTGCATCGTCAAGAGATTCATTCTTACGTACTACTGTTTTAGACATTTTTTTCACTCCCTTCAAGTTCAAGATCTATTCTATTCTACACGCAAAATGAATAAATGTCAAGGGAAAAACGGCTATAAACTTATATTATCTTCACTTTCTTTTTTTAGAGAGGCAACGTATTAGAATGGACATTATAATAGCAAAAAGAAATTTATTTTAATCCTGTTCAGAAACAACTTTTATTTCTTTATCATTTACAATAACAGCTTGTGAATTGTTCATTCGCATTAAGTCGAGCTGATTTTTATAGGTTTCAAAGGTCTTCTTGCTACTATCAGTAAAAGGCTCCTCACCATAATGTGGAAGGATGTAAAACTCCACTTCATCCAATCCCGCTGTATCCGATAACTCTTTCGCTACCGTCTTGTCGTCCATGAGTTTATTGTAGTCAATATCCTTGGCGGTAATGATAGCCCCTGCTGATTCTCCCACATAGACCAACCCATCTCTTATTTGCTCTTTGATGAGAGATAGGAGTTGCTTTTTCTTTAATTCTTGCAATAAATAAAAGGTATTCCCGCCTGAGATATAAAGAATCTTACTTTGGAAAATCTTTGCCTGTGCAGTTTCTCGATCACAAGAAGCAATATCTAGAACCGCTATCTCAAATCCTAAATCTCTGAATGTTTGCTGAGCCTCATCGATATAGGCAGTATAATCCTCTTTGTTCCCAGCGGTAGGAATAAATAAAACCTTGTTTTCTAGATTCTTTTCCTTTGCATAATCGCTAAAAAGCTTTTTGACTCCAGCAAAGTATGAACATAAAAATAATTGTTTCATGATTGTACCTCCATTAGTTTTTAACAATTTTATAAAGGATCCACGATCCCTTTCTTTGACTAGTTATGACCTCAAAGCCTACTGATAACAAGAATCGTCTAAATGCTTCTTCGCTTTGAACCTCTGGTAAAAAATAAGATAACTTGTTATATTCACAAGCCAGCAAGAGCATCCCGTCTGATTTGAGTACTCTTCGAAGTTCTATAAAAGAAGCCTCTAGATCCTGCCAATGAAAATGAGTTTGAAAGGCTGTGATTAAATCAACACTTTCATCAGAAAAGCCTGTCTCCCTAACGTCTCTTCGTTCAAAATTTAAATTAGTTATCTCTATCTGTTTGGCTTGAGCTATTGCAGCATCTGAAATATCGATTCCAGTTATGGTACTTTGCGGAAAAGTTTCTTTCAGTAGGATGGTTGAACGGCCATTTCCAACTCCTACATCTAAGATTACAGGGTAAAATGTCCTATCCAGATGACGAATTGCCCATACAAACATGGGGAGATAGGCTCGATTCCACAATTTCATCATTCGTTTTCCTAGAAAGCCCGAAGGGTTCTTTGATTGCTGAATTAAGCGACTAAATAGTAACATTAAAAGTAAAAAACAAATAAAACTGATTATATAAACCAAAGTTCGATCCTCCCCTGTATAGCTATATTATACCACTTTAGCAGAACAGTAAACATTTGAAGTAAAAAACCACTCACTCCAAAGAGCAAATGGTCCTAATTTTATTTTTCAAGCAGGCTGAGTGCCTCAGCATCTGCGATAATAGTCACATCAGGGTGATATTGCAGGCTACTTGCTGGTAGACTTTCAGTTACTGGGCCTGATACTGTTCTAGCAATGGCTTCTGCTTTCGACTCACCGTAAGCAAAGAGGATAATTGACTTGGCATCCAAGATATTTTTAATTCCCATTGAAATGGCTTGGGTTGGGACGTCTTCAATCTTGTCAAAGAAGCGAGCATTGGCTTCGATTGTAGATTGGTCAAGTTCGACTAGATGCGTTTGACTGTCAAATGGAGTGCCAGGCTCGTTAAAACCGATATGTCCATTGCGACCAATTCCCAAGATTTGCAAATCAACAGGATGGTCAGCCAAAATTTGGTTGTAACGTTCTACCTCAGCTTCAGCATTGTCCTTAATCCCACGGGGTAAGAAGCTTTCTTTAAATGGTTTTTGGTTGAATAAGTGTTCTTGCATAAAGTAACGGTAAGACTGTGGATTGTCCCCATCAAGCCCTACATACTCATCGAGGTTTACACTGGTTAGATTTGAAAAATCAAGGTCACTCTCAACGATTTCCTTGTAAAATTCAAGCGGGCTACTTCCTGTCGCAAGTCCTAGAGTCTGAGCACCATTGGCCAATTTTTCCTTCAAAATCTCAAAAGCTACTTTTCCACCTTCGACTTGATTTTCAACTTTAATAACTTTCATTTTATATCCTCCATATTTCTATATTCATTATATGGTATAGACCAATTTTTGTCAAGTGAAAACGATTTAATTTCCAAAAAAAGAGCGTCCAAACTTGAAACGTGTTATAATGGATAAAATTAGAAGTTAGAAAGAATGATGAAAAAAATGAATACAGCTGATTTTGATTTCCACTTGCCAGAGGAATTGATTGCCCAAACACCACTTGAAAAACGAGATGCCTCCAAACTCCTCATCGTCAATCGTGAGACGGGAGAATTTCAGGATAAGCACTTCCACTCCATTATCGATATGTTGGAACCAGGTGATGCCCTTGTCATGAACGACACCCGTGTTCTACCAGCCCGCCTTTATGGTCAAAAGGAAGAAACAGGAGGCCATGTGGAACTTCTCCTGCTCAAAAATACTAGTGGTGATGAGTGGGAAGTCCTAGCCAAACCTGCCAAACGCCTCAAGGTTGGCACTCGTGTCAACTTTGGTGATGGTCGCCTCAGCGCTGTCGTTACGGAAGAATTGACCCACGGGGGCCGCATTGTCCGCTTTGAATACCAAGGAATTTTCCTAGAAGTTTTGGAAAGTCTAGGTGAAATGCCATTACCGCCTTATATCCATGAAAAACTAGATGACCGTGAACGGTATCAAACGGTCTACGCTAAAGAAAGTGGTTCTGCTGCCGCACCTACTGCTGGTCTCCACTTTACTAAAGAACTGCTAGCAGAAATCCAAGCCAAGGGTGTCCATTTGGTTTATTTAACGCTCCACGTTGGTTTAGGAACCTTTAGACCCGTTTCTGTTGACAATCTGGACGAACACGAAATGCACTCAGAGTTCTACCAACTTTCTGATGAAGCCGCAGCCACCCTTCGCTCTGTTAAGGAAAATGGAGGTCGTGTTATAGCTGTTGGAACTACTTCGATCCGCACACTGGAAACCATCGGTTCCAAGTTTGATGGGCAAATCCAAGCAGATTCTGGCTGGACCAATATCTTTATCAAGCCAGGCTACGACTGGAAGGTTGTGGATGCTTTTTCAACCAACTTCCACCTACCCAAGTCAACTCTTGTTATGCTAGTTTCTGCCTTTGCCGGTCGTGACTTAGTCCTAGATGCTTACCACCATGCTATTCAAGAACGATACCGCTTCTTTAGCTTTGGTGATGCTATGTTTATCTATTAAAAATAGCTCCGTCATTTCTTTAGGATAGTTTATTCCTAAGAGATGACAGGGCTATTTCTGTTTAAAGTGTAATTTCTGGGGACTCAGAAGTCAGATGAACCAGTTTGCCTTGAACACCAAAGTAATCCTTTACCAAGTCCTGTAATTCTTCCATAGCAGCCCGAGCACGTGTTGCCTGTTCAGCATTGATCGCTTCAATCACTAAGACAGCATCTTTTGTCTCTTCTGTCAGCATGGTTCTCTGCGCCTCTCTCCAGTTGAGACAGCGACAAACCGCTCCCTCATCATCATAATAGATCAGCTCTTCTGGAAGTGCAGGAGCATCGTTTTCAGCTCCTAGTGGAAAGAAAGGTTCTCCTCCCTTAGCCTGACCAAGATGAAGATTGCCTACAATCTTGTTCACATCTTCGCCACCACAGGGAACAGCATAAGATAGAGAGACACTATTATAGATGTCTACTAAGGGATTGATGGGATTAAACTCTCTTCCCTGACTGACCCTTTTAAGCAGAGCTTCTATAGAGGAGCGTGCTCCTTTTTTCGTTTTGAACTTGCTGAAAGCCTGACGCCATTCTTGAATGACATCATTCTGAGTAAAATTCTCATCCGAAATGAAATCCTCAGCTCGTTTAGCTCCCTTATCTAGCAAGGTTTTGAAATAGGAATCCTTGCTTTCATCAACTGTATTATCTAATCCCTTTACTGCTAAAACGCTAATCTGTGCTTCTGGAAACAAGCTCCAAAATTCATTTTCAACGATAACTTTCATCTTTCACCTCTTATTATAAATAATTTCTTTTCTGGCCTTTTTTGACCATATCCCAATCACTTGTAATATTTTTTCTAACCCGAATTAGTAGGCTCTCCAGTTCTCTGGCCTCTTCCCTGGAAAATCCTTTTAGGGCAGAATTCTCTGAATAGTGATGTTCAGCTAGAATAAAGGGATAGAGAATCTCACCTTTTTCTGTTACAAACCACTCCTTATTTTTTCGATTATCCACAGCTGCTCTTTGCTCTATCAATCCCTTTTCTTCTAGTTTTTTAACGGAACGGGCAACTGTTGAGCGATCAACCTTTAGCAAATCTGATAAAGTTTCTTGAATAATTCCTGGGTTCTCCTTGATTCGCACTAAATAAAGATATTGCCCACGAGCTAGTTCAATATCACGAAACTCAATATTAGCAATAGAATCTAGGGCACGGGCTATAACTCCGATTTCGCGTAATAACGACATGTTTCCTCCTTTCGCATCTATGATGATAGAATAGCACATTTTTGTTGCAAATGCAATAAAAAGACACTTTGTTTTCAAAGCGTCTTTTTTTATTCTTCATTTTTTAAAAAGAATGTGTTATCACGAAACTTTGGATCTTTCAAACTCTGTACACTGGCATTGATAACTGCTCCGATAATCAGAATCTTGGCGATGAGAATAAACCAGAACATCATCACCACAACGATAATGGAGCTGAAAAATCGGACGTCGACTAGATGGTTGACATAGTTATTGAAATAAACAGAAAAGATATTCAAAAGAAAGACAAGCGTCAGCAAAACAAAGATACTACCAGGAAAAACGTAGCGAATACGAGGGACTCTGACATTTGGAAGGAAATAGTAGAGCATGACCAAGATGGCAAAGAGCAAGGCATAAATCAAAGGGCCTGTAAAGTCCTGTAGATAATCAAAGAAAGGACTGTCTGATTGCCAGTAAGTTTTGACTAGGTTGAGCAACATACGCCCAAACATACTCAAAAATAAGGCTAAGGCAAAAAGAATTTGCAAACCAAAGCTGACGAGCAAACTCATCAATTGATGGGAGATAATTCCTCGGCTCTTGGCCACTCCATAGGCCTTATTAAAAGCTTTTTGGAGGAAATCCATCGATTTCGAGAAGGTCCAAAGGGCTGACAAGACTGCAAAACTCAGCAAACCAGTCGATGGTTGAGTCAGGACTTCTCGGACAATCTTTGCAACCACATCATAGACTGTATCTGGTACAAATTCTTTGATGGTGAGCAAAAAATTTGAAATCGGAATCTGAAAATAGGGCAAAATATTGACCATTATCATCAGCAAGGGGAAGATTGAAATCAACCAATAGTAGGCAACCGCAACACTGGTTAGTTCACTATCGGAAGCTTGATAAAAATGTAAAAAAGCTTTCAACAAGGGCCGTTCCATCAGCTCTTTCCACCACTTTTTCATGTTGCTATCCTCCTAATACAACTTGATTTTCTAAACTAATTTCTTCTGACTAATTCCATCATATCATAGGGTAGGGTATTTGCGGCTTCTTTTAGAGAATAATTCTCAAGATTGTTGACATTTTGCCGTAATTTCTTGGCATACTTGGTTGTAATCAATTTCTTCTCTTCGAATTCAAAGATTAACTTACGTTCTAGGTAGTAACCTCTTAGCATTTCATCGATATTGTTTGGTTTGATACGAGTGATAACACGTTCGACGAAGGCACCACTACCGATAATAGCTGTTTCACGCAAGCGAGACTCCTGCATAAAGCTGATCAGACTACTCTTGTAGATTCCTTTTAGGTTTTCCAAACTTTCGATAATCAACTCCGTATTCTCCAGATAGAGTTCGGATATTTGATCATAGTCAATAGCTCGAAGTCGACGTTGCTCCTTGTCATTCCAACTCCGGATGGTCTGGCCAAAGGTCAGCAATTCATGCAGGACAAAACGCAAGATACGGAGCGACACAAGGAAGTAATATGTTAGGCGGGAAGCAACCTTGCGATTAATACTCTGCTCCATATTTTTCAAATAGCGTTGGTAAACTTGATAACCACGTTCACCGATTTTCCCTTCCTCGTAAGCCTGCTCCAAACCATCGCTTTCGATACTCAAGATGAGGAGTTTTAAAGCCTCCCAGTCCTCTTGGGCACTCTTGTTTTCTTGACTAAGGATTAGGTTTTCAATTCGACCGTGATAATTATCAATAGCTGCATAAAGGGGAAGTTTATTCTTATGCCCTTCCAGTTCTTTTTCTAATTCTGCTGTGACCTCATTTAAAATCGCAATGTGCATGAGGTAATCCTTGGTTTCTTCTTGTTCCTCGGAAAGGTGGGGAAGAACTAAGAGACCTGTTAGAAAGCTTAATAGCGTGACACCCGCTACTAGAAAAAGTAAGAGGGGATACTCCTGCTCTAGATTGCTTGGTATGAGAAGTATGGTTGCAATAGAGACCGTTCCTTTTACACCAGAGAAGGTCAAAAGGAGCATATCCTTCATGTAATTACGAAGATTTTTCTTGAGGCGTCGTGTTCTCCAAACATAGAAGCCATAAATCATGACAAAGCGAATGGCAAAAAGTAAGAATGTCAGCAAAACTACCGATACTAATAGTAGTAAGGGGTTATAAAGGGGATTGGTCAGGATAGGTTCTGCTATCATTTCCAATTCCATTCCCAAGATGACAAAGACTGATCCATTTAGCATAAAGGTCATGGTGTGCCAGACGGTCTCCGTCACAGTGTCTACCTGGGCCTCAAGGAGCGTAATTTTCTTAAAGCGACTGGCCTTCAAAATACCTGCAACCACTACTGCGATAATCCCTGAAACATGAAACTCTTCTGCGATAAAAAAGGTCATGAGTGGTAAACTTAGCTCTAGCAAGAGTTCACTCGCTATATCAGTCGCTCGCACACTCAGTAAAAAGCTATGCAAGAAACGATTGACCATAGCCGTCACAAAACCGACTACAAAACCACCAAGGATAGAAAGTGCTAGGGAAGTCCCAGCTTGGCTGAGAGAAAAAGTTCCTGTTGTCCAAGCAGCAAGAGCCATCTGAAAGGCAACCAAACCAGAAGCGTCATTTAAAAGGCCTTCTCCTTTTAGGATATTGGAAACCCGTTTGGGAAAACGAAAACGTTCAGAAAGAGAAGCAAAGGCTACCAGATCCGTCGGACCAAGCGCTGCCCCAACAGCCAAACAGGCAGCTAAGGGAAGACTGAGCCAAAGGAAATGAGCCAAGGCTCCCAAACTCAAGGTCGAGATGAAAATTACTGGAAAGATTAAGTAGACAATGATGCGCCAGTGTTTCAAAACAGAAGTAATATCGGCTTCTTCTGCCTCTCGGAAAAGTAAGGGGCCAATAACCATGGCCAGAAACAGCTCTGTATTGAGATGAAAGTCCGTATCGGGAACAAATAAGCCAATCCCAATCCCCAAAAGGATTTGTACTAGGGGGAGGGGCAAAAAAGGCAAAAGTTTATTGGTCGTAGTTGAAACGATTAAGACTAATAAAAATAGAATCAGGTAAATTAGTAGTGTCATCTAGACCCTCCTTAGTCTTTTTTACAACAAAATTCAAACATCTCCTTCTGCTCTTGGATTTTCTGATCAATCTTGGAACAGTCTTTGTGCTCAATTTTTTTCTGACATCGTTCCATTTCAAGAGCCACTAATTTTTTCTTGATTTTGAGCATTTTCTTGCTCATATGTGCTTCGTCGAGCACCCCGACTGCTCTCTCGTGATGCGTTGACTCAACAAAATTTTGGCGCATAGCCTCTAATTTCTCACGTAGGTATTGCTTATCCATGTCTATATCTTTCTAATTTCTCAATCATAACTAAAAACGGTGGATTGTTAACTTGGTTGAGAGTCCGATAAATGGCTGCTGTATACTCTTGTTGGTTCAACTGACTAACAAAATTCAACACAGCATCCCTCTCGCTGTCTCCTCCCTCATGACCATAGTAGATCATGATAGCAATCCGTCCTCCTTTGACAAGCAAATGGCAAAGCTTTTCTACGGCTTCGATAGTAGTCTGAGGTTGTGTGATGACGGATTTGTCAGCAGAAGGCAAATAACCAAGATTAAAAATCCCTGCCTTAGCTTCTGTCACAAACTGGTCGAGTGTCTCATGCCCTTGTAAAATCAACTGGACATTTTCTAAACCTGCCTCATTCAAACGGTCTTGGGTTTTATCTAAAGCTTGTTTCTGGATATCAAAGGCATAGACTTGCTTGGCTAGCTTGGCTAAAAAAAGCGTATCGTGACCATTGCCCATGGTCGCATCCACAACGATATCCTCTTTTGTCACGACTTCAGCCAAAAAATCATGTGCCATCTCAAGTGGTCTTTTCATTTTTAAACTCCTGTTTTACAGCCTTGCATCCTTGCACACTTCCACGACGTCTCATTTCAGTTTCAATAGCATTTAGCACTTCCCATTTATTGAGGCTCCACATGGGACCTATCAACATATCTCTAGGCGCATCTCCCGTGATTCGATGGATGACGATATGCTTGGGAATGATTTCCAACTGGTCACAGATAACCTTGACATACTCGTCCTGACTCATCAGTTGCAAGCGTCCTTCGTGGTAATCTCGCTGCATACGCGTATTGGTCATGAGATGGAGCAAGTGCAGTTTAATTCCTTGAATATCATTATCCGTGACACAGCGGCGGACATTTTCGACCATCATCTCATGAGTCTCACCGGGCAAACCATTAATCAAATGGGAAACAATCTCAATCTTGGGATGCTTTCTCAAGCGTTTGACTGTTTCAACATACAATTCATAAGAATGAGCACGGTTAATCAGGTCAGAGGTTGTTTCATAAGTAGTCTGTAAGCCCAATTCTACCGTCACATGCATGCGATCCGATAACTCAGCCAAATATTCGATGGTTTCGTCTGGTAAACAGTCCGGGCGTGTTCCGATATTGATTCCCACTACACCAGGTTCGTTGATGGCTTGTTCATAACGCTCCCGAATCACTTCAACCTTTTCATGGGTATTGGTAAAGTTTTGAAAATAAACCAGATACTTTTTAACATCTGGCCACTTGCGGTGCATAAAGTCGATTTCCTTATAAAATTGCTCACGGATAGGGGCATCCGGTGCTACAATAGCATCTCCAGAACCTGAAACTGTACAAAAGGTACAGCCCCCATGTGCCACAGTTCCATCGCGATTTGGACAGTCAAATCCCGCATCAATAGGAACTTTGAAAGTCTTTTCTCCAAAAAGTTTTCGATAATAATCATTCAAGGTATTATAAGATTTCATAACTTTCATTATAGCAAAAAACACCCACAATCTCAAAAGCCTGACTTTCCTACAGATTCCCTTGTTTCTCATTTCCTTTAATGATTTTTTATGATACAATATGGGTATGATTTTAATGAAAATAGCAGCTACTTTATTGTTGGTATTAACCCTCGTGGTCTCCATCATTGTAACAAAACTTTTTAAACTGAAAAAACTAGGACTGAATTTTGCGGATTTAGCTTTTCCACTTTTGGTATTCGAGTATTATCTTATCACTGCAAAAGCCTTTACCCACAACTTTCTGCCACGACTTGGTGTTGCACTTTCTCTCCTAGCAATCCTCCTTGTAGTCTTTTTCCTTGTCAAAAAACGAAGTTTTTATTACCCTAAATTTATCAAATTCTTCTGGAGAGCAGGTTTTCTCCTAACCTTAGTCCTCTATATCGCTATGATTGTAGAATTAATGATGCTCACACCCCAATAAATCCCTAGAACAACTGATTCTAGGGATTTTAATTTATGGAAATTAAGTGTCAGCTAACCCAGACACTTAACAAAGAGCCAGCATTCCTTTTATTTATAAATCTATTTTATTAAGATCGTTTAAATTTTGCTCGTAGGTGGTCTGCTTGAGGTTTCCCAATAACCTTATCCAATAGGTGAGTGCCAAGACTCATTAAACCATAGAGTACTCCCCCGAGACCTCCGATGAGGGCTACATAAAGGAAACTCCACAAACGTCCCGTTGGTTGGAAGAAAAATCCTAAAATCCACTGTAGAAAACCAACCAGAATAAACATGACCATGGTCAAAATAGTAATCAAGATAGTCCGTTTCAAGATAATCTTCCGACGTGCACCTGTTACCCTGCAAATATCTCGGTACATCAAAACATTTGGAATGATGAGACCGATAGTCGTTGAAATCAAGGGACCATAGCTGTGGAAAATAGCAATAGCTGGTAACTGCAAGACTAACTTAGCAATAGAACCATAGACAAAGTAAAGAACTGCCTTGCGGTTTCGGAACATGGCCTGAAGCATAGGAGACAAGACCATATACAAGCCTAGGATAGTAGACTGTAAAACTGCAAAGACAAATAAGCCCATGGCCAAACTATCTGGCTTACCGTAAAAGACTGTATAAAGAGGTTCCCCTACCATGACGACTCCAACTGTTGCTGGTAAGAGAAACATAAAGAGCATGGTCATACTATCTTGAACTAGGCGAGCAGCGGCTCTCAAATCACCTTTGACATAATTTTCCGTCAAAAGTGGCAAGCCGACACTCCCAATCGAAACTCCAACAGAGATCAAAATCATGGTGATTTTATTAGGATTGGCGGAGAAATAAGAAAACATGACAACCAAGTCTTCATTGCTGTAGTTGGTAAACCACTTCATGCTATTGATGAAGGTCATTTGGTCTAAAATCTGGAAGAGCTGGATGGCTGATCCTGTCAGGATAAAGGGAATGGCTTCCTTGATGGTATCAACCAAGAGTCGCTTGCTATTGATCTTATCCCGTGTTTCAAACACCTTTTGGAGCAGTCCCTCCTTGGAAAGAAAATAAATCAAGACTGCAAAACTAGCCACCATTCCCACAAAGGCAGCAAAGGTAGACTGAGTAACCGCTGATAAGTAATCACCAGAACCCATCTTCATGATAATAAAAGTAGCCAGCAACATCCAGATAACACGGATCACCTGCTCGGCGATTTGACTCATAGCATAGGGTTTCAGATTGTTCATCCCTTGGAAGAAGCCCCGGATGACACTCATAGATGGGAAAATCAAGACCGCCCAAGCCAAACTCTGCATGATGGGAATCAGGTCTTTCCCCACACCTGACAAATCTGCTAACCAGGGAGAAAAGAGATACAAGACCAAGGCAAAGACTAGTCCCAAGCCCGTCATAAAGCCTAGAAAACTCCGAATCAAGGCAAAGCTATGCTCTTCTTCTCGCATAGTATTATACTTAGCCACTTGTTTGGCAACTGCAACTGGGATACCCGCTGTCGAAATCAACAAGAACCAAGCGTAAATATTATAACCCATAGTAAAGAGACCATTTGCCTTGGCGGCATAAGTCCCCATCCAAATATACCAGGGAATAATATAGATAGCACCAAGGAGGCGACTAATAAAGTTACTAGCTGTTAGCCAAGCAGTCCCTCGCAACATCTGGGCTTGCTGGTGATTATTTTCGTTAGACATAGCTTCCTCATTCAATTTTGATAACTAGGAAAAGTTCCTTATCTTCCATTATAAACTTTTCCTTGTTACTTGTAAAATTCAGACTTGAAGTTTATAATAGAAAGTATGATTAAGATTGAAACCGTATTAGATATTTTAAAGAAAGATGGCCTTTTTCATGAGATTATTGACCAAGGTCATTACCACTACAACTGCAGTGAAGTTGTTTTTGATAGCATCAGTTACGACAGCAGAAAAGTAAAAGAAGGCACTCTTTTTTTTGCAAAAGGCGCTGCCTTTAAAAAAGAATATCTTCTCTCCGCTATCTCGCAGGGACTGAGTTGGTATGTAGCTGAGCAAGACTACGAGGTCGGTATTCCTGTTATTGTCGTGAACGACATTAAGAAAGTCATGAGTTTGATTGCCATGGAATTTTATGGTAACCCACAAGAAAAACTCAAAATTCTCGCCTTCACAGGAACAAAAGGAAAGACAACAGCGGCCTATTTTGCCTATAACATCTTGGCTCAAGGGCATCACCCAGCTATGCTGTCAACCATGAATACAACCTTAGATGGCAAAACCTTCTTTAAATCTGCCCTCACAACTCCTGAAAGTATCGATCTCTTTGATATGATGGCTCAGGCTGTTCATAACGGAAGAACCCATCTCATCATGGAAGTCTCCAGTCAAGCATACTTGGTTAAGCGAGTCTACGGATTAACCTTTGATGTAGGTGTGTTCCTCAATATCAGTCCTGACCATATTGGACCAATTGAACATCCAAGCTTTGAAGATTACTTCTACCACAAACGTCTCTTGATGGAAAATAGCCGAGCAGTTGTCATTAATAGCGACATGGACCACTTTTCTGTACTGAAAGAACAAGTGGAACATCAAGAGCATGATTTCTATGGTAGCCAGTCAAGTAACCAAATTCAGAATTCCAAAGCCTTTAGCTTTTCAGCTACTGGTAAACTCGCTGGTGATTATGATATCCAACTCATTGGTCACTTCAATCAAGAAAATGCAGTCGCTGCTGGACTTGCCTGCCTTCGTCTCGGAGCCAGTATAGCGGACGTCAAAAAAGGAATCGCCACAACCCGTGTTCCTGGGCGTATGGAAGT
Source organism: Streptococcus oralis (assembly GCF_003944215.1). Lineage (GTDB taxonomy): Bacteria > Bacillota > Bacilli > Lactobacillales > Streptococcaceae > Streptococcus > Streptococcus oralis_BI. The sequence goes on from NZ_RJVZ01000003.1 coordinate 106,735, forward strand.
CCTGACTCAGAAAAATGGCGCCAAGGTCTTCATCGACTATGCTCATAATGGCGACAGTCTGAAAAAACTGATTTCTGTTGTAGAAACTCATCAAACTGGAAAGATTGCTCTGGTTCTCGGTTCGACTGGAAACAAGGGTGAAAGTCGCCGCAAAGACTTTGGCCTCCTCCTCAATCAACATCCTGAGATTCAAGTCTTTCTAACTGCCGATGATCCCAACTATGAAGATCCAATGGCCATCGCAGATGAAATCAGCAGCTATATCAGTCATCCTGTTGTAAAGATTGCCGATCGCGAACAAGCCATCAAGACGGCGATGGCCATCACAAATCAAGAAATCGATGCTGTGATTATTGCTGGTAAAGGAGCTGATTGCTACCAGATCGTCCAAGGAAAGAAAGAAGACTATCCCGGAGATGCGGCCATCGCAGAACGTTATCTATAAAAAAATCAAGGGAATGTTTCCCTTGATTTTTTTATTCTTCTTTCTTAAATGAATTTTTAAGACCTTCAACGGCACCTTCTACAGCACCTTTAGCATCTTTAACTACTTCTTTTGCTTTCGCAACTGTTTTTTCTACAGCACCTTCTGCTTCTGTCTTGCTATCACCAGTAACTTTACCAAATCCTTCTTTGATAGCACCAGCTGCCTGATCCAATTTATTTTCAAGTGACATAGCTCTGTCTCCTTTGCTTTTAATACGATAATGGTTATCGCTTACATTCAGTTTATGCTTATTCTTTAGCAAAGTCAAACAATCTGCTCAAAATGAAGCAATTAAGGTAAATAGAAAGTCGACCGATCCTTGTCAAAATCAACCGCCAACTCATACTTCCCTTCTTCGTTTTGCACGACATAGCCCAAGACGACTAGACTCTCAACGAAGATATCACGGCGTTTCTGCATCAGCTGGTCCTTTTTGAGGAATTTCAGTAAAAAAGTCGTCATATACTTGAGAGCATACTCAGGATTGACATCTCCCAAAATGGCATAGAGTTCCTGCTGTTTTTCTGTCAAAGGAGATTGGTGCTTGACCTTGTAGAAATAGTTGGATAAGGTCATCTTTTCTCTTGCAAAGTCCGTACGTTCGACTAAAATGGCAGCATTGGTTTGATTGCGCAATTCCGTCTCAAAACTCTGCTCCAGTAAGGCTTGATAGACTGGACTGCTCTCTCTGATAAAAATTTCTTGGTCAAGGGCTAAATCCTCCGTAGATTCTAAAAAGGGGAGATTGAGAAAATAGCGTTTGTTTTCCCTTAGTATCAAGCCTGCCTTTATATACTCTTCCATGAGTTTATCAACTGCCACATCTGGAAACTGAGCCTTGATTTCTCGAAGGATCACATCGTCATGCTGGTCCAGATAGTCCACTAAATCTATAAAAAATGGCTGTCGAGTCAAACGGGAGGGATTAAAAATTTGAATCATGAAGATTCCTTTCTTTACATTCTAAAAGAGGGGATGCTGCCAACTGACTGGGATTGGTCCCTGGTTGATTCAGGGGCACAGGAAGTTCGAGTTCCCTGTAATATTCCCTCCAAAAATCACTAATCTCCTGCTCCCCATCACCAAATTTCATCGGTACGCTTTCAAAAATAGGGAGAATTTCTGCGATGTACTGGGAGCAGTAAAAGCCAGCCCCATCTGGATAAAAGGAGGCGTTATAGGGTGCACCTAAATGATTCCTAGCTCTTTCCTTTACTAAGTCAGCTTCCATCTCTGGATAGACATAAAGGTCATAGAGATGAGTCGGTTCAAAAAATTCAGCTGGTTCTTGACAGATGACACCTGCTTGCCCACTAGCATGGTAGATCAAACCGTCTAAAAAGATGGCGACATGGCTATAGTTCCCAGTAGAAGCCTGGATGGCCTGCCCCATATCTGAAAGGTCCTTCACAAAAATCAAATCGCCATTTTCTAACATCTTTCTCTCCTAGAAAAAAAGGAGCCGAGACCCCTTTAGCTATAAGGAAACTAACGTTTCCTCATTTCAATTATCACTCAGGCTATTAGCCATTAAAGCTTTCAGTCAACTGAGGTACCACTTGTTTCTTACGTGAAACGGCACCTGGAAGAAAAGCATGGTTGTTTTCAAGTTTGAAGTTGAAGGCTGCTTCCACCTTGTCCATGTTTGATCCAAGAGCCAAAATTTCTGAGTTTGAGTTCACAATATCAGTAATCATCAAGACAAAGTCAGAGTAGCCGTTTGCAGCATTAGCTGCCTGCATTGCTGCTTCGATTTCAGCTTGGCGTTCCAAGACTTCAGCAATATCAACTGTATTGACTTGGGCAACACGAACCTTATTTCCGTTGAGTTCAAAAGTCTTAGCGTCGATATCAATCAATTCTTCAGCAGATTTACTAGCCAAGTTGGTACCAGCCTTGAGCATAGCGAGACCGTACTCTTCCAAGTTGACACCTGCTAATTCTGCCAATTCAGGAGCAATGACTTTATCAGATGGGTGTGTTGTTGGAGATTTCAAAAGAAGGGTATCTGAAATCAAACCTGAAAGCATCAAACCAGCAATCTCTTTAGGAATTGCTACACCATGTTCTTTAAACATGCGGTAAACGATAGATGAGGCTGATCCAACTGGTTCCAAACGCATGTAGAGCGGGCTGGCAGTTTCAAAATTAGCCACACGGTGGTGGTCTACAACACCGTAAACTTCTACTTCAGCGATATCTGACACTGATTGTTGGAATTCATTGTGGTCAGTTAAGATAACTTGCTCTGCACCTTCTGCTTTAGCAGATGTGATAACACGTGGTGCTTCTACACCAAAATAGTTCAAAACGAAAGCAGTTTCTTCGTTTGGAGTACCGAGAGCAACTGCTTCTGTGTCCAATCCATAAGCCTCTTTTGCAAGATAGGCAAAGGCTACAGATGACCCGATGGCATCTGAGTCTGGATTTTGATGACCAAATACTAGAATCTTAGACATGATAATACCTCTTTAAATTTATTCATCTTATTTTAGCACTTTTTTCCTTTTTTGACAAAAGTAAGAGGAGCCAAAGGACTCCTCATTAGATATCAATATGATTGACTAGATTTTTCTCTTGATTTTCAGATAAAAATCGTTCTTTCTGTGGACGTTTCTTGCGTTTGAGGAGAGCCTCCGCAGACATGGCTTCTTCCTTACTGGCAAAGCCTTCTGCATAGACGAGTTTGACTGGTAAGCGAGCTCGGGTATACTTGGCTCCCTTACCACTATTATGAACGGCAAGGCGCCTCTTCACATCCGTTGTATAGCCCGTATAGTAAGAACCGTCACGGCACTCCACCACATACATATAGGCCTTATGATCCATAGTAAATCTCTTGAATTTCTGGCGTATAAGAACCATCATCATTGTGAACAATGAGTGGTGGCAGGACCTTGAAGCCACTTGTCGATCCATCCTTGATAGCTTCGATTAAGAGCATATTGGCCTCCTTCTCTCGTTTAGGATAGACAAATTGCAGGCGCTTAGGTGCCAAATTGTGGCGTTGAAGCATGTCTAAGATATCCAAGAGCCGATCTGGACGATGAACCATGGCCAAACGTCCATTGGATTTGAGAATACTCTGAGCACTTCGACAAATTTCTTCTAAGTTAGTCGCAATTTCGTGTCTGGCCAGAAGGTAGTGTTCACTCTCGTTGAGATTGGAATGCGGATCCACCTTGAAATAAGGCGGATTACACAAAATCATATCTACCTTACTTCCCTGAATGTGGGCAGGCATATTTTTCAAATCATCGCAGATGACTCGCATCTGCTCTTCCAAGCCATTCAACTGAACCGAACGCTCTGCCATATCTGCCAAGCGCTCCTGAATCTCTACAGATATTATCCGCGCCTGAGTACGTGAACTAGCAAAAAGTCCCACTGCACCATTTCCAGCACAAAAGTCCACAATTAAGCCCCGTTTAGGGAAGCGAGGAAAGCGTGATAAGAGAACACTATCTACCGAATAGCTAAACACCTCTTTATTTTGAATGATTTTGATATCTGTCGAAAAGAGCTGATTGATGCGCTCTCCTGATTTTAATAATTGTTCTTCCATATATTGATTTTAAAAATACGAAATCTAATAGACTAGTTTTTCTCTTTCAAATTGTTAAGGGCTTCACGCGTCCAAACAGGCATCATTCGACCAAGTGGAGCAAAACCATGCTTGATTCGATCATTTGAAAAACGTCTCCGTCTTGGCAATTGATGCTTTTCTTCTTCCAGAGTGCGAATGGAAAGACTGGCTTTACCAGTAAATTCATCCAAATCAACAACCTGAACTTGCACCTCTTCACCAATTTTCAAAACTTCATAGATATTTTCAATAAATCCTGTCCGAATCTCTGAAATATGGATCAACCCAATCACCCCTGTCTCTAATTCGACAAAGGCACCATAGGGCTGGATTCCTGTAATACGCCCAGTTAGCTTATCACCAATTTTCATCTTAGTCCTCAATTTCAATCGTTTCAATTACCACATCTTCAACTGGCTTGTCCATTGCACCAGTCTCAACAGCTGCAATGGCATCCAAGACTGCAAAAGATTCTGCATCGACCAATTGCCCAAAAACAGTGTGACGACGGTCAAGGTGAGGAGTTCCGCCTTGCTCTGCATAAATCTCAGCGATTGGTTCTGGCCAACCACCACGCGCAATCTCTTTCTTAGAGTATGGCAAGTGTTGGTTTTGCACGATAAAGAACTGACTGCCATTGGTATTTGGCCCAGCATTGGCCATAGACAGAGCCCCACGAACATTATAAAGTTCTTCAGAAAATTCATCTTCAAAAGCTTGGCCATAAATCGACTCTCCGCCCATACCAGTACCAGTTGGGTCTCCACCTTGAATCATAAAGTCCTTGATAATACGGTGGAAAATCACACCATCATAGTAACCGTCTTTTGAAAGCGCAACAAAGTTTGCTACTGTTTTGGGAGCCTGCTCAGGGAAAAGCTTGATACGCAAGTCTCCGTGATTTGTCTTAATGGTCGCCAACGGACCTTCTACTGTTTCAATGTCTACTTGTGGGAAATGCAATTCTTTTTCTACCATACCAAATCCTTCTAAGGCATCAAAAATGCCATCTTCTTCTACTGTTTTTGTAATATAATCTGCTTTTTCTTTGATTTTTTCATGGGAAACTCCCATGGCAATGCTGATTCCAGCATAATCAAAGAGTTCCAAGTCATTGAGACCATCTCCAAAGACCATGACATTCTCTGGTTTCAAGCCTAGATGCTCCACAACCTTGGCTACACCTGTGGCTTTCGAACCTGAAATAGGCACGATATCAGATGAATGTTCATGCCAACGCACCATGCGAAGTTTATCCGATAAAGATTCTGGCAAGCACAAGGCATCTCCTTTATCTTCAAAGGTCCACATCTGGTAAATGCCTACTTTTTCCTGAAAGTCAGGATCCACATCCAAGTTTGGATAAATCGGATCAATAGCCTCACTGATCAGTTTTGTTCGCGTGGAGAGTTTAGCAGCATGACTGCCAACTAAGCCATATTCAATCCCCTCTTGTTTTGTCCAAGCGATGTATTCTTCCACATCTTCTTTGGCAATCTGATGCTGATAAATGACCTGACCTTTTTTATCTTCTATATAGGCACCATTCAGAGTCACAAAAAAGTCAGGCTTGAGCTCACGAATCTCTGGAACAACACCAAAAATGCCACGCCCAGAAGCAATTCCTGTCAAAATCCCTTTTTCACGTAACTGCTTAAAGACAGTAGGAATCGTAGCTGGAATAAAACCTGTCTTTGACGTACGCAAGGTATCATCGATATCAAAAAAGACAATCTTAATCTTCTTTGCCTTGTATTTTAATTTTGCATCCATCTCTCTACCTCTTTCAATCTAACTCTTTCCATTATACCATAAAGTAGAGAAATCCCACATCTCCAAAAAATGTGCTATCTCTTATTCAAACTTCTTGGATAAGTACAGAACTAAATCATCATTATTTTGAATAGTAGCATTCATTTCTAACGGTTGGTTTCGATACCATACGCCCGAACCATCTGGAATATAGCCTCGTTTGATGTACAATCTCTGGGCAGGTCCATACCCTGAATGGAGCCCAACACCCAACGTCACTTTGTCCGAAACAAGCTTAACTCGATTTTCTGCTTCTTTCAGCAAGAGATTTCCAATACCTTGATTTTGAAAGGGTTCAAAGACATTGAAATCTGAAAGTTCTGGAGCCATTCCAGCAAAGGGACCCTGCTTAGCATAGGGTAAAATAGTAATGTAGCCCGCTACTACACCAGTAAGGTCAGCAATTAAAACTTCCCTCTCTCCACTTTCCTGCTCCTTAAAATATCGAGTTAAAATCTCCTCTCTACTTGGCCAACCTTGGCTGATAAATCCTCGAAATAGATCTTTAATGTCAGATTCTTGCATTTTCCTAATTGAACATGTCGTCTTCATAAGTTGCTCCTTTAAAGTTTTCTCCTACCATTATAGCACGACAATGAAAAGAAATAACCTAGTAAGAAAAAAGCATCTTACTAGGTCAAAAGTAGCTCTGTCCAACAGAACCCCGTAAAAGTCTGAAAAAGAGGTTCAACCGAATCTGAAAAAAGACTCGAGTGAGTCAGAAAAAAAGACCCACCCGGGTCTTTTCTTTAATCTTCGTTTACGAAAGGCATCAAAGCCATTACGCGAGCGCGTTTGATAGCTGTTGTTACTTTACGTTGGTTTTTAGCTGAAGTTCCTGTTACACGACGTGGAAGGATTTTCCCACGTTCTGAAACGAAACGGCTAAGAAGCTCAGTATCTTTGTAATCAACATATTCAATTTTGTTTGCTGCGATGTAATCAACTTTTTTACGGCGTTTGAATCCGCCACGACGTTGTTGAGCCATGTTTTTTCTCCTTTATAGTATTAATTGTCCATTAGAATGGTAAATCATCATCTGAAATATCCAATGGATTTGTTGCCCCAAATGGATTTTCATCACGTGAAAAGTCTGGTACTGATTGTGTAGGTGCTGTATAACTAGCAGTTGGTGCAGAATAAGCTCCACCTGTATGTCCTTCACGCACACTACGGCTTTCCAACATTTGGAAATTATCAGCCACGACTTCCGTTACGTAGACACGTTGTCCTTGCTGGTTATCGTAACTACGAGTCTGGATACGACCGGTTATCCCGATAAGAGATCCTTTTTTAGCCCAGTTAGCAAGATTTTCAGCCTGTTGGCGCCACATAACGACATTGATGAAATCAGCCTCACGTTCGCCATTTTGACTCTTGAATGTACGGTTTACTGCAAGAGTAAAAGTCGCAACTGCTACATTTGATGGGGTATAACGCAACTCAGCGTCACGTGTCATACGCCCTACAAGTACAACATTGTTAATCATAATTTACCTTCTTACGCGTCAAGTTTGACGATCATGTGACGAAGAATGTCAGCGTTGATTTTTGAAAGACGGTCAAACTCTTTAAGAGCTGCGTCGTCGTTTGCTTCAACGTTAACGATGTGGTAAAGTCCTTCACGGAAATCTTGGATTTCGTATGCAAGACGACGTTTTTCCCATGATTTTGATTCAACAACAGTTGCACCGTTGTCAGTCAAGATAGAGTCAAAACGTGCTACCAAAGCGTTTTTCGCTTCTTCTTCAATGTTTGGACGAATGATATAAAGAATTTCGTATTTAGCCATTGATATGTTCCTCCTTTTGGTCTAATGACCCCTAGTCTTTGCAAGGGGTAAGTGAGGTTTGCTCACAATTAACTATTATACTAGAAAAGCTAGTAGATAGCAAGAGAAAAATGAAAAAACTATCTCTATTATTTAGAAATAACATGATCTTTCAGTTCTAAATCTCTAACCATCTCTTTCAAAATGAATATTAACAAAAATCCTGCTAATACTAAAAAGAATCCTAAGTAAAGGAAGGCTACTACAAATCCTAGATAGTCAATCAACCACCCCGTTAGAGGAAAAATAACAATCATACTCAGGCTGAACATCATGGAGTAGACACTTAGCATGGTTGCCCGTACCTCACTTGGGAGTCGCTTTTGTAAATCGTTGTCAAAAATCGGTTGAAAGAGAGCATATAAGGCGTTACTAATCAAATAAATCAAAATATAAATCAGTGGCGTACCAAAGTAGGAAAGCAAGTAAGTCACTCCTGTCAAGAGCACAAGAATTGGAAAGAGCTTTAAGGCTGCATACATCTTTCCAATCTTACTTGCTAGATAAACTGACCAGATATTCAAAACACTGCCCATCAGCATGACCATCGAAATCTGCCATCCTTCTAAGTCCGGCAGTTGATTTTGATAGTAAAAATAAAACATACACATCAGTGTTCCGATGATTTGGGACAGAATCATCCAGCCAAAAAGACTGGGATTGCTCCGCAATTCCTCTTTGACAGTCAACATAATCCTTTTCATCGTCAGACGCTCAGATTTTTGCGCTTTAACACTAGGCTCTTTTAACATCCAAGTTAGAAAAAGAACGATAATCGAAGTGGCAATCATGATATAGTAGGTCAAGTGCAATTGACCATGGACAAAAAACCCCGCTAAAACGGTCCCCAAAGACCGAGTTCCTTCTGCTACTCCTGACATAAAACTTGAGATAGACAAGTAGCGCTCTTTTAATCCAGCCTCCACGGCCGAATCATAAACCATGGCTGCACTCGTCCCCGAATCAAAATTATAAGACAAGGCACTCACCACCATCGCTAGTGCATAAATCCAAAAATTACCTTGCCCTACTAACATGAGAATAGACGACGCAATCCCAGCTATTCGACTTAAATACAGATTGGTTTTATATGAATAGCGGTCAGCTAACATTCCAGAAGGAATTTCACAAATGACACTGGTGGCATGAAAAATGCTTTCCAATAAGCCAATCTGCAAAAGTGACATCCCATTTTAACTGAGAAATAAAATCCAAAAACTGGTAATGCCCAGAAAAGCAAAAAATTCCACTCCAGCCATGAGACCGATATTCTTCCGGTAATTTCGTTTAAACATATTTTCTCCTTTAACAAGTGTATTTGTATCTTTGTGTTTGTCACTTGTTAATCTGTGCTTTACATGATCTCCACCTCTTCCTTCAAGTATTATAGTGTTTTGAAAAAACGCCCCTAGGGCGTTTTAATCTTTTTATGGTTTGATACGGTGCAACATACGTGGGAATGGAATAGCTTCACGGATGTGTTTGGTTCCCGCTGCGAAGGTTACCATACGTTCGATACCAATCCCAAATCCTCCGTGTGGTACTGTACCGTATTTGCGAAGGTCAAGATAGAATTCGTACTCTGTACGATCCATACCCAGTTCTTCCATCTTAGCAACAAGGGCATCGTAATCTTCCTCACGCATTGAACCACCGATGATTTCTCCGTAACCTTCTGGTGCGAGCAAGTCTGCACAAAGCACGCGCTCTGGATTTCCAGGAACTGGTTTCATGTAGAAGGCCTTGATAGCTGCTGGGTAGTTGATAACGAAGGTTGGCACACCAAAGTGGTTTGAAATCCAAGTTTCATGTGGTGAACCAAAGTCATCTCCATGCTCAAGATGCTCGTAGTCTGCATCTTCATCGTTTTCATGCTCTTGCAAAAGGTCAATAGCTTGATCGTAGGTAATGCGTTTGAAGGGCTCTGCAATGTAGCGTTTCAAAAGCTCTGTATCACGTTCCAAGGTTTCCAAAGCTTGAGGAGCACGGTCGAGAACACCTTGAAGAAGGGCTTTTACATATGCTTCTTGCAAGTCAAGTGACTCATCGTGCGTCAAGTATGAGTACTCCGCATCCATCATCCAGAACTCAGTCAAGTGACGGCGCGTTTTTGATTTTTCAGCACGGAATACGGGACCAAAGTCAAATACGCGACCAAGAGCCATCGCACCCGCTTCAAGATAAAGCTGACCTGATTGGCTCAAGTAGGCTGGAGTCCCGAAGTAGTCTGTTTCAAAAAGTTCAGTTGAATCTTCTGCAGCATTTCCTGAAAGGATTGGGCTATCAAACTTCATGAAGCCGTTCTTGTCGAAGAACTCATAAGTTGCATAGATGATAGCGTTACGGATTTGCATCACTGCTACTTGCTTACGAGAACGGAGCCACAAGTGACGGTTGTCCATCAAGAAGTCTGTTCCGTGTTCTTTTGGAGTGATTGGGTAATCTTGAGATTCACCGATGACTTCGATGTCAGTGATATCGAGCTCATAGCCAAACTTAGAACGCTCATCTTCTTTGACAATCCCTGTCACATAGACTGAAGTTTCTTGGCTCAAGTGTTTGATTGTTTCAAATTTTTTAAGACCAACTTCTTCGCCAAATTTTTCAATAAAGTTTGGTTTAAAGGCTACACCTTGGAAGAAGGCAGTTCCGTCACGCAATTGCAAGAAGGCAATTTTTCCTTTTCCTGATTTGTTGGCAACCCAGGCCCCGATGGTCACTTCTTGACCAACGTGGTCTTTTACTTCGATAATTGTTACACGTTTTGTCATAATCTATCTTCCTTTATCGTTAATCTTGTCCGAAGACATCATTACCCACTATTTTACCACAAATAGACTCTGATAGCTAGGTTCTACTGGAGAAATTTCGCGAGAATTTCGTTACAAAAAATCTTCGCCAAGATGACGAAGACTTTAAGTTTTAGTTTTCCATAAAATGATGCAAACGACGGATAGCTTCTTTTAATGTATCTAAGTCTGTTGCATAACTGAGACGAACATTTTCTGGAGCCCCAAACCCTGCTCCTGTAATCAAGGCAAGACCGACTTCCTCAAGAATAGCCGTTGTAAAGTCCGTCACATCGGTATAGCCCTTCATCTCCATCGCTTTTTTAACATTTGGGAAAAGATAGAAGGCTCCTTGGGGCTTGACAACTTCAAATCCTGGTACTTGGCACAAGAGAGGATAAATAGTATTCAAACGTTCCTCAAATGCTTGGCGCATGGTTTCGACAGAGTCTTGTGGCCCAGTTAGGGCTTCAATGGTAGCATATTGTGATACAGCAGTAAGGTTCGAGGTTGTTTGACCTGTTAGCTTGCTCATGGCAGCAATAATCTCAGGATTTCCTACTGCATAACCTACTCGCCAACCAGTCATGGCATAGGCCTTAGATACACCATTGATGACAATGGTTTGCTTGCGAATAGCTTCTGACAGACTAGAAATTGGAACAAATTCATTCCCATTATAGACCAAACGACCATAAATATCGTCTGCTAGGATGAGGACATCATGCTCGACCGCCCAATTTCCGATAGCCAGCAATTCCTCACGACTGTAAATCATACCGGTCGGATTCGATGGCGAATTGAGAACCAAGACCTTGGTCTTATCTGTGCGAGCCGCTTCTAGCTGCTCGACCGTTACTTTAAAGTGATTGTCTTCCTTGGCTTGGACAAAAACCGGCACCCCTTCTGCCATCTTGACTTGGTCTCCATAACTGACCCAGTATGGTGTAGGGATGATGACCTCATCACCTGGATTGACCACGGCCATAAAAAAGGTATAGAGAGAGAACTTGGCACCTGTAGCAAATGTAACCTCGTTGGCTGCTACGGAATAGCCATAGTAGCGTTCAAAATAGGTATTAACCGCAGCCTTTAAGTCTGGTAGACCTGAAGCAACTGTATAAAAGGAAGCTCGTCCATCTCGAATCGCTTCTACCGCTGCATTCTGAATATTTTCAGGAGTATGAAAATCTGGCTGTCCCAAAGTTAAGAAAAGAACATCCTTTCCTTGAGCTTTTAATGCTTTGGCTCTTGCATCACTGGCTAGAGTGACGCTTTCTTCCATTTCTAGTACGCGTTTGGATAATTTCATATGCTCTCCTTTATTGGACCAATGCTCCAGTTTCAAAATCTATCAGATAGTAGTGATTTCCTGACTTAACTTCCCAAATTGGCTTGTCCTGATAGCGACCAAAGGTGACTTTGTCAATGTCGCTAGCTCCTTTTTCCCTCGAAATCGTCGCTGCCTTGTCTTGAGAAATCCCCTTATCAAGCTGATAAACATAAATCTTGTGGTCATTCTTTTCAATCAATACGGCAATGGCCTCTTGCTTTTTATTATGTCCCAGAACGCTGTAATAACCTTCTAGTCCATTATAGAAATCAACCTGATCTGCCTTTTCCAATTCTGCATACTGCTTGGCCAGTTTTTCTCCCTCAACTCTAGCATCTTGATAGGGTTTCATGCTGAGAGATATCAGATAAAGAAAGGAAGTGGTCATGACTAGTAACACCAAAGCAAGGCCGATTCCGTATTGTATAAGTAGCTTGTTTTTTGCTTTTTTCTGTCTTAGTTTCACTCGTCTATTTTACCATCTCTCCTAATTTATTACAAGTGAAGACAGGAACATTCTAAGAATCTTTTCCTATAAACTCTATGCCTCTTGTATTTCTATTTGTTTATTGATAGAATACCCTTATGAAACAATATTTGAAAGAAAAAATTTCCCAAAATCAATTAGACTTGAGGACAGCTATCGTTCTCAATAAAGCGAAGCGAAGTTTTAAACCTTATGAAACCAAGGCTGCCAAAGAACACGGATTAACGCCCACTCAATTTTCAGTTTTAGAAACCCTCTATAGCAAGGGAGAACTGCGTATTCAGGATTTGATTGAAAAAATGCTAGCCACTTCTGGAAACATGACTGTTGTTATTCGAAATATGGTTCGAGATGGGTGGATTTCTAAAACTTGTGACCCCAAGGATCGTCGCTCTTTTTTCCTGAAACTAACACCTGCAGGACGCAAAAAAATTGAAGAAGTTCTTCCTGACCATATTAACTCTATTGTAGATGCTTTTAGTATCTTGGAAGATGGGGAGAAGGAGGATTTGATTCGTATTTTAACAAAATTTAAAGATTTGTGAGCAAAATTATTGCTAATTAGTATTATTTGTTGTAACATAGATGGTAACAAAAGAGTTTGCTCTTTAAATTTTAACTAAAGGAGACACATCATGTCTAAAAAAGTACTATTTATCGTCGGATCACTACGCCAAGGTTCTTTCAACCACCAAATGGCCCTCGAAGCTGAAAAAGCACTTGCTGGAAAAGCGGAAGTTAGCTATCTTGATTACTCAGCTGTTCCTCTCTTCAGCCAAGATCTTGAAGTTCCAACTCATCCAGCTGTAGCTGCTGCTCGTGAAGCTGTCCTTGCTGCAGATGCCATCTGGATTTTCTCTCCAGTCTACAACTTCTCTATCCCTGGAACAGTGAAGAACTTGCTTGACTGGCTGAGCCGTGCCCTTGACCTATCAGATCCTTCAGGGCCATCAGCTCTTCAAGATAAGATTGTAACCGTATCATCAGTTGCTAATGGTGGTCACGATCAACTCTTCGCTATCTACAAAGACCTCTTGCCATTTATCCGTACACAAGTCGTTGGTGATTTTACTGCCGCTCGTGTCAATGACTCTGCTTGGGCAGATGGAAAATTGGTGTTAGAAGAAACAACTGCTTCATCACTTGCCAAACAAGCTGACGACCTTCTTGCAGCCATCAACTAATTAAACAAAAACCAGCTCACATGAGCTGGTTTTATACTTGTTTCACAAAGACGAGTTCTAAGTCACTTGATAAATCAGGTCGGTAGTCAAAGCCTGCAAAGCGGAGCTTACGAGCTTGATCAACTGTTTGGACTTGCCCTTCTATCAAGGCGGTCAAAAAGGCACCACGCGCTTTCTTTGAAATGGTTGAGTGGATTTTCAACTGGCCTGCCTTGTCCTCCATAAATTTGAAGGTCACCATCTTTTCTCTGATTTCCTTAGAAAATACGGTTTCAAACTCTGATGACAAGAGAGAAAAATCAAGTCCTCATCCTGTAGTGCCTCATCATAGGCTGACTTCCAATGACTCTTTAAGGTTTTTCCAGCTACTTTTAACTTCATCAAGAAGTCCAAACGGTGAGGAGCCATGGGCGACAAGGCTGGGACAACACCGTATAAAGCCGAGGTAATCAGAACATGATCTTTAAGATAGGCTTGTTCAGCCTCGGTCAATTTATCTCTTTTAATGTGGCGATACATGAGACCATCAAAAAGTTTCAAGGCTGGATAATGTTTAGCGCTTTGATCTTTTAGAGTTTGAATATGAGCGTACTCTTCTTCTGCTTTTTCGGCAGATACCTTATAAAAACTTTCTAATTCACTAGCTGAGTAGTGTGCCAGCGAATCAAGGACTGCCTGACTTTCTTCCCTCAAGGGGAGTGCTTCGATATAAGGAAGGTCTGTGTTCATTTCTTTGGCCGTTGGGATTAAAATTTTCATATTGTTAGTGTAGCATATTTTTCAATCACGACCAAGAATTTCATCTTAAAAACCTCGGTTCATACCGAGGTTTCTTTTACTTGACTTTAAAGGTCTTGAGGTAATTATCTTTTCCAACTTGACCTTCGAAAGATTGGCCATTTTCAAGGTAAGGAAGGTCGTCTGACACTGAAGCCTTGACCTTATAAATCTTGCCATCAACTTTGAAGAAGTAGACGGTATCACCCTTAATCACAGCTGACTTAAGGTCTGAGACGATCCCCTTGATGTTTTCTACCGTTTCATTATCCAGCTCGAGGTCATTTTTATTGGCATATTTGCTGAGGAGTTCATCTACCGTAGCTGCTACGATGACGTTTTGGTACTCTACTGCGTCCACCAAAGCATACTCCTTGACCAAGCCTGCATTATCTTTCAATCCCATGATGTAGAGCGGTTTGTCATTGAGATTGACCAGAATAGGGAAGGTAGCCTTGTAGGCCTTCTCCTGAACGGCTCCTTCTGCGGAAGCACGGGCAGATTCTTCGGTTGCTGATGCTAGATTGTACTTGGTGATTTCACCAGTGCGCATATTTTCAAGGATAAATCCTAGATTACTTTCGTCAGCATTTGCTGAAGTCACCCCTGTGTAGAGATAAATATCATTTCCGATAGAAAGATAGTTATAGCCCTCAGTCGTTTGGGTAACGTTTTTCTTAGAAATCAAGGCATTCCAGAAGCCATCCTTATACTTGCCGTTGTAGTTAATTTGCTGGATGGTTTCTTCGGCTGGATAGACACGATCCACCCATTCTGGCACTTCATCCAAGCTATATTCCTTAGTTTCTCCATTAGTAGCATCCAAGATAATAACAGACGAAGGGCGAGGTACTCCTAGACCAAACTGTTTTTGATAAACGGTTGCCACATAGAAAGGATTGCCTTCATCATCCACCTCAAAGGACGGGGTTTTAAAAATCTTGGTTGGATACTTGATTCGAAGATGACGTTTGACGTCACGGTTAAAATACTCGGAGTCCGAATACTTCATCGGTGTTTTTAAATCTACCAATTCCGCATTTCCTGTCACCATATCAACCTTGATATACTCGCCAATTCCCTTGGACTGATTATTAAACCATTTGATGGGATCGGCATACTCCAAAGGAGTTACCCGATAGGGTTTGCCATCAACCGTCAGCTGAGTATAGGTATCTGCTGCTACGTACTGGGATACCTTATCCGTCAGAGAGCCCAGGTAACGGTCACCAATCTTTTCTGCAGTGCTCCGATCTAGGATTGGAACCTTACTGGTATCACTCTTAGGAAAATCTTTAAAGTCTTTTTCTGTGATGGACACCACATTAGCATAATTTTTTGCTTGGAAAAAGCTTGATGTCACTAAGCTAACCAGACCAGCAAGAGCAAAGATAAGGCCTGCAGCCAGCAACAATCCTCCACCTAATTTATTAAAATGAAGCCCTTCTAGATTGAGTTCGTTTGCAACCTTTCCATGACGTACATGAACAGTCTTGAGGAGATTGGTATCCTTTCGGAAACTAAACAAAATCCCCATCACCACCAGATGCCCACAGAGAAAGAAAATGAATTCCCAACTCGTAAGATTAAGTGGCGGCAAAAAGATATACCAAGTCGTTGCGATAAAAACAAGTTCAAAGAGTATACGTTTCATCTGAGTTCCTCCTAAATAATTCGTCCTTCCAAATGATCCAGTTCATGTTGGCATATATGAGCCGGAAAACCTGTCAGAGTAATGATCTGTTCCTGCCACTTGCTATCACGATAGGAAACCGTAATCGTTTCATAACGAGTTGTTGGTCGCACCCCAGTCAAAGACAAACAACCTTCCTCTGTCTCGTAAGGTCCTTTATAGGAAAGGAGAATGGGGTTAAACATGACCATGGGAACTAGGCCAAGATTAAAGATAATCACGCGCTTCTGCACACCAATCATATTGGCCGCCAGACCGACACAGGTTTCTCGATTAGCCAGCAGCGTATCCTGCAAATCCTTAGCCAGATAAAGGTCCTCCTGACTTGCAGGTTTCGATACCTGTGACAAGAATAAGACATCTCGGACAATTTTCTTTTCCATTTCTTTTACTCCTTACCATTTTATTTTATTATAGCACAAAAGAGGATAACTTCTATCTATTCTCCTCAAATGCAAAAAAGCCATCCGAAGATGACTTTCTTTTTAAATCGCGTTCTTATCAAGACCAAGTTTACGTTGAACAAACTTAACGATTTCGACGATAAGTATCATTGAGAAGCTTCCAGCCAAAACAATGGCCCATTGTGATAAGTCTAGTTTGGTTACGTGGAAGATTCCTTCAAGGGGTTCTACAACGATGGTCGCCATAAGAAGAATGAAGGATACCAAGATTGACCAGTTGAAGGTCTTAGACTTGAATGGTCCAACTGTCAAGATGGATTGGTAAACAGACTTAACATTGTAGGCATGGAAGAGCTGGATCAAACCGAGTGTTGCAAAGGCCATTGTAAGGGCATCCGCATGAATGGCATGATTGTCACCCACATGAACTGGGTAAGCAATTGCAAGTCCATAAACACTCATAACAATAGCTGCTTGGAGTACACCTTGATAGATGATAGAACTCAAAACACCACCTGAGAAGAAGCTTGCCTTTCGTCCACGTGGTTTATGATTCATGACACCAGGCTCAGCAGGTTCAACACCAAGAGCGATAGCTGGGAAGGTATCTGTTACCAAGTTGATCCACAAAAGATGAACTGGCTGCAAGACGTCCCAACCAAACAAGGTTGATAAGAAGATAGTTAATACTTCAGCAGTATTGGCAGAAAGTAAGTACTGAATAGTCTTTTGAATGTTTGAGAAGACCTTACGTCCTTCTTCAACTGCGACGATAATAGTCGCAAAGTTATCATCTGCAAGAATCATGTCAGAAGCCCCCTTAGAAACCTCTGTACCAGTGATTCCCATACCGATACCGATATCGGCTGTTTTCAGAGCTGGCGCATCATTAACACCGTCACCTGTCATAGCAACAACCTTACCTTGTTTTTGCCAAGCCTTGACGATACGAACCTTGTGTTCTGGAGACACACGGGCATAAACAGAGTATTGACCAACTACTTTTTCAAAGTCTTCATCTGACAGTTCGTTGAGCTCAGCACCAGTTAAAACGTGGCCTTCTGTATCATTTGAATCAATAATTCCCAAACGTTTGGCAATAGCTTCTGCAGTATCTTGATGGTCACCCGTAATCATGATTGGACGGATTCCAGCTTCCTTAGCCACACGAACAGCTTCTGCAGCTTCGGCACGTTCAGGGTCAATCATCCCAACCAATCCAGTAAAGATCAAGTTGTTTTCCAGTTCTTCAGAAGTCAGGTTTTCTGGAATGCTGTCTACAATCTTATAAGCACCCGCAAGAACACGCAAGGCTTGGTGAGCCATTTCAGAGTTGTTTGTGTGAATTAAGTCATTAACTTTCTCATCAATCGGAGCAACATCTCCAGCCTTATCACGAGCAACACAACGTTTCAAAAGTTGGTCTGGAGCCCCTTTGACTGCTACGAGGAATTTACCATCTGGCAATGGATGAACCGTTGACATGAGTTTACGATCTGAGTCAAACGGCAATTCAGCTACACGAGGATATTTCTCTAAGAACCCTTTAACATCGTAACCCTTGTCCAAGGCATACTGGATGAAGGCTGTTTCCGTTGGATCCCCGATCAGGTTTCCTTCTGCATCAATCTTAGTATCATTAGCCAAAACAACAGAACGAAGAAGAGGCATTTCAAGACCTAGTTCAATGTCATCAGCTGAATCATGTAGGACAGCATCATAGAAGACTTTTTCGACGGTCATCTTGTTCATGGTAAGCGTACCAGTCTTATCAGAAGCGATGATTTCAGTTGAACCAAGTGTTTCAACTGCTGGCAACTTACGAACGATAGAGTTTCGTTTTGCCAAAACTTGAGTACCAAGGGCAAGAACGATGGTCACGATAGCAGGAAGTCCTTCTGGGATGGCTGCAACAGCAAGCGCAACAGAGGTCATCAACTCACCAAGTGGATTTTTACCTTGAATGAAGACTCCCACTACAAAAGTAACAAGGGCAATGACCAAAATTGCATATGTCAAGACCTTAGAAAGGTTGTTCAAGTTTTGTTTAAGTGGGGTATCCGTCTCATCCGCATCTTGGAGCATGCCAGCGATATGACCAACTTCTGTGTACATACCTGTATTAACAACAACACCAAGACCACGACCATAGGTTACGTTTGAGTTTTGGAAGGCCATATTGACACGGTCACCAATACCAGCATCTGCAGAGAGCTCGACGGTCAAGTCTTTTTCGACTGGAACAGACTCACCTGTTAGGGCTGCTTCTTCGATTTTAAGTGAATTAGCTTCTAGCAAACGTAGGTCCGCTGGTACGACGTCACCTGCTTCAAGGGCAACAATATCACCTGGTACCAATTCTTTTGAGTCAATCTCAGCCATGTGCCCATCACGGATAACACGTGCAGCAGGACTAGACATAGACTTGAGGGCCTCGATGGCTTCTTCTGCTTTTCCTTCTTGGTAAACACCAAAGGCTGCGTTGATGATAACAACGGCTAGAATAATGATGGCATCTGCAATATCTTCCCCACCAGAAGTTATGACAGACAAGATGGCTGCAGCCACCAAAATAATAATCATCAAATCCTTAAACTGTTCGATGAATTTAACCAAGAGAGATTTTTTCTCACCCTCTTCGAGTTCATTGCGCCCATATTCAGCTAGGCGTTTCTGCGCTTCGCTTGACGAAAGGCCTTGCTCAGTTGCTTCAACCGACTTCAAGACTTCTTCGGGACTTTGAGTATAAAACGCTTGGCGTTTTTGTTCTTTTGACATGTGTCTCCTCCTTGACTTTGTGTGCAAAACAAGCTCTCTTTTGGTTTTATGACAAACAAAAAGAGACCTGTTAATCATAACAAGTCTCGCTGTTTAAGATAGCGCCGGAAAGAATACTTTGCAGTATAAAATTCGGAATGACGACACTATCACAGGTTTCTGCCAGCTACTCCCTTGAGTAGTACTATTATATCAAAATTTGAACAATTTTCAAGAATTAAAATCCAATGAAACAAGACTAAATTTGAATTTTCCCATGAAAACCAGTATAATGAAAACAGAATCTCAGCACTAGAAAGGAAGTCCGATGAACCAATCCATGTCAAATCTCAAGTTGGCGGAACGTGGTGCCATTATCAGCATTTCGACCTACCTCCTCTTGTCTGCGGCAAAATTAGCGACTGGCCACCTCCTACATTCTTCCAGTTTGGTAGCGGATGGTTTCAACAACGTATCAGATATTATCGGAAACGTTGCTCTTCTGATCGGTATTCGTATGGCGCGCCAGCCTGCAGACCGTGACCATCGTTTCGGTCACTGGAAAATTGAAGATTTGGCTAGTTTGATTACTTCCATCATCATGTTCTACGTTGGTTTTGATGTTCTTCGGGACACCATTCAAAAAATTCTCAGTCGGGAACAAACGGTTATCGACCCTCTGGGTGCAACTCTCGGAGTCGTCTCTGCGGCAGTTATGTTCGCAGTTTATCTCTATAATACTCGCCTCAGTAAGAAATCCAAGTCCAAGGCTCTCAAGGCTGCCGCCAAGGACAATCTTTCCGATGCTGTCACCTCGCTTGGGACTTCCATTGCCATCCTAGCCAGCAGTTTCAATTATCCAATCGTGGATAAATTGGTCGCTATCATCATCACTTTCTTTATCTTAAAGACAGCCTATGATATCTTTATCGAGTCTTCCTTCAGTCTTTCAGATGGTTTTGACGACCGTTTGCTAGAGGACTACCAAAAGGCCATAATGGAAATTCCAAAGATTAGTAAGGTTAAGTCCCAAAGAGGGCGCACCTACGGTAGCAACATCTACCTTGATATCACCTTAGAAATGAATCCCGACTTATCTGTCTATGAAAGTCATGAGATTGCAGACCAGGTCGAATCCATGCTGGAAGAGCGCTTTGGAGTCTTTGATACCGATGTCCATATCGAGCCAGCTCCCATACCTGAGGACGAGATTTTAGACAATGTCTACAAAAAACTGCTCATGCGTGAGCAATTGATTGACCAGGGAAATCAACTAGAAGAACTCCTTGCTGAAGACTTTATCTATATCCGTCAAGATGGAGAGCAGATGGACAAAGAAGCTTATAAGTCTGAAAAAGAACTTAAAGCTGCGATTAAAGACATTCAGATTACCTCCATTAGTCAGAAAACCAAACTCATTTGCTATGAGCTAGACGGTATCGTCCACACCAGTATCTGGCGTCGCCATGAAACTTGGCAAAATATCTTCCACCAGAAAACAAAAAAAGAAGACAAACAGTGACCCTATCCAATGGATAGGGCCTTTTTGATTATTCTACTTTAAGCAAAGACAGACTATGACGGTTTGGAAGATTTGCTTTTCAAAGCTTGTTTTGCCTCTTTTCTTGCTTGGCGATTTTGCTTGTTGTGCCATTCTCGCTCAAAGTAGGACATGGTTTCAAAGACTCTTCTAGGAAAGTCAACATCCAGTAAATGAATCGGAATTATCAAGTCGACAGCAGGTTTAGCACTTGAAAATTTACTTCGCAGTCGATTCCATAGAGATTTCGTTTTTACAAGGTCTTTGTCAAAAAAACAAACTTCAATCTGGTAAAAATCCCTCGAACTTCTACCACCCTTGATTCTCATAAGAGAAAATGTTTCTACTTGCCTCCAGGAATAAAACTGCCAGTCTTTCTTTGGATGTGGCTTATAGAAAAAACCTTGAGTCGTAAATTTTAAATACTCTTTGCCTGATAGAAGAATCTGCATCCGTTCATACAAGAGCCAACCAACAATAATGAGTAGGAATCCAACAAAAGCAATTAATACTATGATTCCCATTGAATCTTCTTCGGGATAAATCAGCAAAAAAGATAGTATATAAGTAAAAAACACTAACTCGACCAAACAGAGAAGAATAGTCCAGATGACTTTCTTGCTGCTCCATTTTATGATTACTTCTTCCATTATACCAATTCACTTAAATATTCATAGCGTTCATATTTTTCCAGCAAGGCTTCATTCTTCTCGTCTAATTCTTTCTGAAGAGTCGCTAGTTTACTAAAGTCAGAGCCATTTGCCTGCATTTCTTCTTCAATGGCTGCGATACGATTTTCCAAGGCTTCAATATCGCCTTCAATGCTTGCCCACTCCTGCTTTTCTTGGTAGGTCATACGTTTCTTATCTTCACGTACCTTGACCACTTTCTCCTTTTCGGCCTTTTGCACTTGATTGGCCATCTCTGTTTCAAAGGCTTTTTCGTCAAGATAGTCTGTGTAATGACCAAAGAAAGGACGAATCTTGCCATCCTCAAAAGCAAGAATCTTAGTTGCTACCTTATCCAAGAAATAACGGTCGTGGCTAACTGTCAATACTGGCCCAGCAAAACCTTGCAAGAAATTCTCCAAAACTGTCAGAGTCGCAATGTCTAGGTCATTGGTCGGCTCGTCCAAGAGAAGTACATTTGGTTTCTCAAGGAGAAGTTTGAGGAGATAAAGGCGTTTTTTCTCGCCACCAGACAATTTCTCAATCAAGGTTCCATGCGTCGAACGTGGGAAGAGGAACTGCTCCAGCAACTCTGCAATGGAAGTCGTGGAACCACCACTGGTCTTAACCTCTTCTGCTACTTCCTGCAGGTAATTGATGACCCGTTTGCTTTCATCCAAGCCTTCGATTTGTTGAGAGAAATAGGCGATGCGAACAGTTTCCCCTCTCACAACTTGTCCTTCAATTGGCTCAAGACTTCCTGCAATCAAGTTGAGTAGGGTTGATTTCCCAACACCGTTGTCCCCAACGATACCGATACGGTCTTTAGCTTGCACCAAAAGGTTAAAATCTTGCAAAATAGGCTTGGTCTCATAGGCGAAGGAAACATTCTGAAACTCGATGACTTTTTTCCCAATCCGACTGGTTTCAAAGTTCATGGTCAAGTCTGCCTCAGCAACGCCGCCTGAAACTTCTTTTTTCAAGTCATGGAAACGATTGATACGAGCCTGCTGCTTGGTCGCACGCGCTTGCGGTTGTCTGCGCATCCAGGCTAATTCTTGCTTATAGAGTTGTTCTTTTTTGTGGAGCATAGCTGCGTCACGCTCATCCTGCTCTGCTTTGAGGCGAACATAGTCCTGATAATTTCCCTGATATTCCGTCAAACTAGCTTGGTCCAACTCGAAAATCCGCGTTGACAGTGCATCTAGGAAATAGCGATCATGTGTGATAAAGAGAACGGTCTTCTTGGAATTTTTCAAAAAGAGGGTCAGCCACTCAATAGTCGCAATATCTAAGTGGTTGGTTGGCTCATCCAGTAGCAAGAGATCGTGGTCTCCAAGAAGAACTTGCGCCAACTGAACCCGTCTTCTCAGACCACCTGACAATTCACCAACTGGAGTCGACAAGTCCTGAATACCCAACTTGCTGAGAACCGTCTTGACCTGACTCTCGATTTCCCAAGCTTGGAGAGAGTCCATCTCTGCCATGACCCGTTCCAAACGAGCCTGCTTGTCCTCGCTGTAGTTGAGCATGATCAACTCATACTCACGAATCAGCTGAATTTCCTTGAGGTCGCTGGAAAGAACCGTATCCAAGACCGTCTTGCTATCATCAAAATCTGGATTCTGAGTCAAGTAGCCAATCTGATAATCATTCTTAGCTGAAAAGGGGCTGACGTCCCCATCAAAGCCAGAAGTGCCAGAAAGGACGTCCAAAAGGGTTGTCTTACCCGTTCCATTAACACCAATTAGACCAATTCTATCCAAATCATGAATGATAAAGGAAATATCTTTAAAGACTGTCTTGTCCCCAACTGATTTGCTTAGTTTTTCAACGATAAAATCACTCATTCTTTCTCCCTCAGGTAAGCATGGATGGCTTGACGATCATTTTCCAACTCTCCATCGACAATGGCAAACTCAATATCTGTTAAAATATCTCCCAAATCTGGACCTGGCTGGTAACCATATTCCTTGATTAAAATACCACCGTTAATCTGGATTTCTTTCTTATCATAGATGGTCAAACTCTGGTAAGTTTCTGTGATAAGCTGGGGGTTGACTTCTTTTCCTTGGGCCTGACGAAGCCTTTCAGCTTGTAAAAGGGAATCCAAGTCAAAGCGGTAACAATCACGCTTGCTCAAGTCTCCTTCTTCTCGCAGAGCCAAAATAGTCAGCAAATCCTGAACCTGCTTGGCAAACTGACGTGAGGTCTTCCAATGTTTCAAAAATGGCTGTGCATCTTTAATCTTCAAAGTCCACAATAGAGCCGCCCAAGCTTGTTCGGAAGACTCAAAAGTGAAATCACTCTCTAAATCAAACAGTCTGTTGAGCTTGTCCTGGCTCCCTGCCATATCTGGAAGATAATTATAAGCTTGACTCTCAATCATGGAATCCAAACCCCTTCTCCAAAATGGAGCCAGCAAGAGTTTATCAAACTCAACAAAGGTACGTTCCACAGAAATCTTCTCCAAGAGTGGAGTCAAGGATTTCATCGCTTCAAATGTTTCTTGCTCAAGTTCAAAACCCAGACTGGCCTGAAAACGAAAACCACGCATAATTCGCAAGGCATCTTCATTGAAACGTTCACTAGCCACTCCAACTGCTCGTAAGACTTGGTTTTCCAGATCTTTGAGACCATCGAACAAATCGATGATTTCTCCTGTCTCATCCAAGGCAAAAGCGTTGACTGTGAAATCACGGCGCTTGAGATCTTCTTCAAGCGAACGTACAAAGGAAACCGCACTGGGTCTGCGATAGTCTACATAGACATCCTCAGTCCGAAAGGTCGTCACCTCATACTCCTCATCCCCATCTAAAACCAAGACGGTTCCGTGCTCAATTCCGATATCTACAGTTCTTGGAAAGATTTTCTTGGTTTCCTCTGGATAAGAAGAGGTCGCAATGTCCACATCATGGATGGGACGATGGAGAAGGGCATCTCGAACAGAGCCCCCAACAAAATAGGCCTCAAAGCCTGCTTCTTTAATTTTTTCTAATACTGGTAAAGCCTTCTGAAATTCAGAAGGCATTTGTGTTAATCTCATAATAAGTGTTCTAATCCATAGACAAGCTCATGACGCTTGACAACTTCTTTGATTCCCAAATTCACCCCTGTCATGAAGGAGCTGCGATCATAGGAGTCATGACGAAGGGTCAATCCTTCTCCCTGATTGCCAAAGATGACTTCCTGATGGGCTACCAAGCCTGGTAGACGGACTGAGTGGATGCGCATGCCATCAAAGTCTGCACCACGAGCACCCGCAATCAATTCTTTCTCATCAGGCGCACCTTGTTGGATAGACTTTCGAACTTCCGCCATCAGCTCAGCCGTTTTAATGGCTGTTCCACTCGGAGCATCTTTTTTCTTGTCATGATGGAGCTCGATAATCTCTACATTTGGGAAATATTTGACAGCCTGCGCCGCAAATTGCATCAGCAAGACAGCTCCCAAGGCAAAGTTAGGGGCAATCAAGCCACCCAAATCTTGTTCACGGGAAAATGCTTTTAGTTCTGCAATTTCTTCACTAGTAAAGCCTGTTGTTCCAACTACTGGAGCGAAGCCATTTTCAAGAGCAAAACGTGTATTTTCGTAGGCAACGGCTGGTGTGGTAAAATCTACCCAAACATCCGCTTCAAAACCAGCCAAGTCAGTCTTATCATTGAAGACAGGAATTCCCTGCCATTCTGACGCAGACTCAAACGGATCCAAAACTGCGACCAAGTCCAAGTCTGAATCAGCCAAGACCATCTGACAAGCAGCTTGGCCCATCTTTCCCTTAAACCCGGCAATAATTACTCGAATACTCATCTCTACTCCTGTCTAAGATACAAAGGACGTTAGCTGCCCATGAAAAATAGGGAATGGCGCTGACTTTCCACGAAAGGCAAGACAGGCATCTTTTTTCAAGTGGCAGATAGTCCGTGTTCAATTTCTAAGATACAAAGCCTGTAAGAACAATCTAGACGATTGGTGTATAGCTCAAGGCAATACTGCCTTCTCCAAGGTGGGTCCCAATGACACTACCAAAGCTAACAATTGGAATCTCAGAAGTCACACCGCTCTCAATCAAAAGCTGACGTAAGTCCACTGCCTTTTGAGGAGTATTGCCATGAATGACTGTGATACGGTAGTCCCCATCTTTTGTCAACTCTTTGATGATTTCCACCAAACGTTTGATTGCCTTCTTTTCCGTACGAACTTTTTCGTAAACTTCAATCACCCCATGGTCATTAAAGTAAAGGATAGGCTTGATACTGAGGAGATTCCCTAAGACGGCTGCCCCATTTGACAAACGTCCTCCCTTAACCAAGTGGTCGAGGTCATCTACTATGATAAAGGCTGAGTTATCAGCGATTTGGATAGCCAACTTCTCCTGAATCTGGACAAAATTATCGCCCTGTTCTGCCCATTTAAAGGTACTCTCCACCATAAATCCTAGAGGGGAGCTTGTGATATGGGTATCTGGAAAGGCAATGGTCAAGCCATCATACTCATCCAACATATATTGGATATTCTGATAAAAGCCTGAAATTCCTGACGAAAGAAAGAGTCCCAAGACATGAGTATAGCCTTCATCTTTCAAGGAACTTAGAATCTCATCCAATTTGGCAATACTTGGTTGACTAGTTTTAGGCAATTCTGCAGACTGAGCCATTTTTTGATAAAATTCCTCAGCTGTCAGATTGACGCCTTCGACATACTCCTCCCCATCAATATTGACAGGAATATCCAAGATAAATAGATTCTCTCTTTGCAGCGTCTTCTCCTCTAAATAGGCTGAAGAATCTGTAATGACAGCTAATTTCATGACTAAAACTCCAAATTGATCCCTGGAAGATCCAAGGCGATTTCTGTTACTTCATACGTCAAACGATTGAGCATGTTCAAACATGGACGTGCCAAGGTTTCGACTTCTTCTTGGTTAAATTCGCTTGGTTCGTTGACAATACGACCTTCCACATGGTTAACTTGAGAAATTGTTCCGCTGATGACGAATTTGTCAAAGACAATCATGAAACTCAAGATAACGACAAGCGAAGTCACTTGGTTTTCTTGGTCATGTTGGAGTAGCTGAAAGTTCACGTCTACCTTGGTTTCAGGAGCTCCATTTTCATTTTCCCACTCAAAGTTGCGAGCATCAAAGTGATACTGGCTAACAAATTCTTGTTCTCGTTTAAGATTCATTTTTCTCTCCCTTTGCTACAATTTACTATGCAATTGTACCACATTTTTATCATTTCATCTAGTTTTCTAGGCTTTAGTCAATTCCGATTTCATCTTTAACAACAGCAGCAATCGTATCTACATAGTAGTTAACTTCTTCTGTTGTAGGAGCTTCTGCCATTACACGCAAGAGGGGTTCTGTACCACTTGGGCGGACAAGGATACGACCGTTCCCTGCCATCTCTTCTTCCATCTTTTCGATGATTGTCTTGATGGCTGGTACTTCCATGGCCTTTTCTTTCATGGCATTTTCTACTCGGATATTGACCAGTTTTTGTGGGTAAATCGTCACTTCTGATGCTAGTTGAGACAAGCTCTTGCCTGTTTCTTTCATGATTTTAGTCAATTGAACAGCTGATAATTGACCATCACCAGTTGTATTGTAATCCATCAAGATAACGTGGCCTGATTGTTCACCACCAAGGTTGTATCCTGATTTTCTCATTTCTTCAACGACATAGCGGTCACCAACTGCAGTGACTGCTTTGCTAATGCCGGCACTCTCCAAGGCCTTATGGAAGCCAAGGTTAGACATGACGGTTGTCACGATGGTGTTTTGAGCCAACTGGCCTTTTTCAGAAAGGTATTTCCCGATGATGTACATGATCTTGTCACCATCAACGATATCGCCATTTTCATCAACAGCAATCAAACGGTCACTATCACCGTCAAAGGCCAAACCAATAGCAGACTGGCTTTCTTTTACTAGTTCTTGGAGAGCTTCTGGGTGAGTTGAACCAACATTTAGGTTGATGTTAAGACCATCAGGTGTTTCCCCAATTACAGTCAACTGGGCACCCAGATCAGCGAAAATTTGACGGGCACTTGTAGACGCTGCACCGTTTGCTGTGTCCAAGGCCACTTTCATTCCCTCAAGAGGAGCTCCAGTTGAAACAAGATAGCCTTCATACTTACGCAAACCTTCTGGGTAATCCACTAAGGTTCCCAAGCCTTCTGCACTTGGACGAGGAAGAGTATCTTCAGCAGCATCCAGCAAGGCTTCAATTTCTGCTTCTTTTTCATCATCTAGTTTGAAGCCATCCCCACCAAAGAACTTAATTCCATTATCAAGGGCTGGGTTGTGACTCGCTGAAATCATGACACCCGCACTAGCTCCCTCAGTTTTAACCAAATAAGCTACTGCTGGTGTTGCAAGGACACCGAGTTTGTAGACGTGAATCCCTACTGATAGAAGACCTGCCACCAAGGCAGATTCTAGCATTTCTCCTGAGATACGTGTATCACGTCCTACAAAGACTTTAGGTGCTTCCGTTTCGTGTTGACTGAGGACATAACCTCCAAAACGACCCAATTTAAAGGCCAATTCTGGCGTCAATTCTACGTTTGCTTCTCCACGGACTCCATCGGTCCCAAAATATTTACCCATTTTGTTAATCATCCTTTTCTACTATTTTGTTTATTCTTGTTTAGACGAGTCTGGTTTCGTTTCTGAACTCGTTGAAGACGAACTGCCCTCTGAGGAACTTGTTGACGAGTTACTCGAACTAGACGCTGCTGTTTTTGTTGTAATTTTCATAGTTGTGTCAAACGGCATAATGACACTTGGCAAGACATTTCCATTTTTATCAACTGCTTGTAGAGGAACAGAAGCCGAGTAGTTACCCGTTATCCGTTCACTCGTCGGTAAGATGGCAATGACACGATCTACTCTAGAGAGAGTCTCCTCGTCACTAATAACCGTTACTTTTTCATCTGACACAGTGACTGTATCAATTTTCACACGAGAATCAATCTGACTAGGGTCAATCTCCGGCACAACGATTACATTATCACGTTTTGCTTTTTTACCAACCTTCACTGTTATCTTTTGCGGTGTTGCAACAGCCGTCAAACCACTCGGTAAATTTTCAATGGTTAGAGGAACTTCAATGGTCCCTACACTGGCATCGGTTAAGTCAGCTTTGACCTTGAATTTTCGAGTGCTTTCCTGCATCTCGCTCGCTAAAGCAACTCTATTTGATCCCGTTAGGAAGACCGTAACCTCAGATGTAAAACCACTGATAAAGTACTGGTCGCTATCATACTGAATATCGATTGGGACATTAAGGACCGTATTGGTGTAGGTTTCCGTCCGCACCTGTCTGGCACTATTATTATTCTGATAGTTTGTAGAAGTCGCATAGATAAAGAGAATGCAGGCGAAAAAGAAGGAAGAAATGATGTATAGACTATTTTTTCTCATGTTTCAATCCTCCTAGCAAACGCTCCTTCATACCGTGTTTTTCCTCTGATGCTGGAAGTAAAATTCTTCTCAATTCAGCTTCAAACTCTTCCAAGGTCAAATCATGCTTAAAGACTCCATTATAGGTCATTGAGATTCCACCTGTTTCCTCAGAAACCACAAAGGTAAGTGCATCTGACACTTCCGACAAACCAATCGCCGCCCTATGACGCGTTCCAAACTCCTTGGAAATCCCGGTATCTTCAGTCAGGGGTAGATAGGCTGAAGTTACGGAAATCCGATCCTCCTTGATAATGACCGCACCATCGTGCAAGGGAGTATTGGGGATGAAAATATTGATAAGCAATTCAGCCGAAATTTTAGCATCTAAAGGGATCCCTGTCGAGATGTATTCCTGCAAGGTTCTCACTCTCTGAACAGCAACCAAAGCACCAATCTTACGCGGACTCATATACTCGACTGATTTGACAAAGGCACGAACCATTTGCTCCTCTGCGCTAATTGGAGCATTGGAAAAGAAATCTGTCGCCCGACCCAATCTCTCCAAACCAGTCCGAATCTCTGGCGAGAAGATAACCACTGCTGCGATGACCCCGTAGGTGATAATCTGATTGATCAACCAGGAAATGGTCGTTAAACCAATCATATTAGAGAGAATCTGGGCTAGAATAAAGACCAAAACTCCCCTAACCAATATCATGATTTTAGTCCCTGCAATCGCTTTGGTAAAATGGTACAAAATATAAGTCACAATCAAAATATCAATCAGATTGATAACTATCGTCCAAGGACTTGAAAACAAACTTGTCCAGTATTGCCAATTGGATAATTGTTGAAAATTCATCCCTGGCCTCCTCCCTGTCAAAACACTTTCCGTACTATTATACCATTTTCTGCTCATTTTTTCCCCATCCTACTTCATTTTAAATTAAGCAAAATTATGATACAATAAACTGACTAGAAAAAATGAAGGAGAAATCATGTCTCAACTCTATGATATTACCATTGTAGGGGGCGGTCCTGTCGGCCTCTTTGCTGCCTTTTACGCCCACCTACGCCAAGCCAAAGTCCAAATCATCGACTCTCTTCCCCAGCTCGGTGGTCAACCAGCCATCCTCTACCCTGAAAAGCAAATCCTTGATGTGCCAGGTTTCCCAAACCTTACTGGAGAAGAGTTGACCAATCGCTTGATTGAGCAGCTAAATGGATTTGAAACACCTGTTCACCTCAACGAAACTGTTCTTGAAATCGAGAAACAAGATCAAGGATTCACCATCACAACCAACAAGGGAAGCCACCTGACCAAAACAGTCATCATTGCCATGGGTGGCGGCGCCTTTAAACCACGTCCACTCGAATTAGAAGGTGTTGAGGATTATGAAAACATCCACTACCACGTTTCCAACATTCAGCAATATGCTGGCAAGAAAGTGACCATCCTTGGTGGTGGGGACTCAGCAGTGGACTGGGCTCTGGCTTTTGAAAAAATTGCCCCAACTACACTTGTTCACCGTCGAGATAACTTCCGCGCCTTGGAACACAGTGTGCAAGCTCTACAAGAATCATCTGTAACTATCAAGACACCGTTCGTCCCTAGCCAACTTCTTGGAGATGGAAAAACACTCGATAAACTGGAAATCACCAAAGTCAAATCAGATGAAACCGAAACTATCGAAGTAGACCATCTTTTTGTCAACTATGGTTTCAAATCATCTGTCGGCAATCTTAAAAATTGGGGCCTGGACCTCAACCGCCACAAGATTATCGTCAACAGCAAGCAAGAATCTAGCCAAGCAGGTATCTATGCTATCGGCGACTGTTGCTACTATGAAGGTAAGATTGATTTGATTGCGACAGGACTGGGTGAAGCTCCAACTGCTGTCAATAATGCTATCAACTACATCGACCCTGACCAAAAAGTACAACCCAAACACTCAACCAGTTTATAAGAAAAGAACCACGGATCAACTGATTCGTGGTTTTATAATTCATCTGCTATCTTGTTTATTTTTCTGAGTCTGTGGTTGACGCCACTTTTGGTCAAGGGATTGCTCAGGCTATCTGCCAACTGCTGGATAGAATAGTCTGGGTGCTGGATTCGCAACTGAGCTACCTCCTGCAAATCCACTGGTAAATTTTCCAAGCCCATTCTATCTTTGATTTTACTGATATTATTGATGGTTTTCATGCTGGCAGAAACCGTCCGAGCGATATTGGCTGTTTCAGCGTTATTGGCTCGATTGAGATCGTTACGGGTTTCACGCAAAATCTTGACACGCTCAAAGTTATCACGCGCCTGCATGGCCCCAATCACAATTAAGAAATCCATAATGTCTTCAGCGCGTTGGAGATAGGTCACGGCACCCTTCTTGCGTTCAATGACCTTGGCGTCCAGTAAAAACTGCTGGAGGAGAGAGGCCAGTCCTTGGGCGTGGTCCAGATAAACGGAACTGATCTCCAACTGGTATTTGCCAGACTCAGGATCACGGATACTTCCATTTGCCAGAAAGGCCCCACATAAGTAAGCACGACCTGCTTCTTCATCTGCTAAAATATCAGGATCGATGCCTGTCTCCAAGCCAAAGAAGGAATCCGCAAGCCGCAAATCAGCTAAAAGTTCCTGCACTCTCTCTTCAGTATAGACCGTATAGACACGGTTCTTGCGAAGATTGCTTCTCTGATGGTGCCGAATCTCTGACTTGATATCATAAAAATGGAGAAAGGACTCATAGAGGTGTCGAGCCAACTTGGCATTTTCAGTCACGACAGACAGGGTCAAACCCGAAGTCGAGAGACCAATACTACCAGACATCTTGATGATGGCTGATAATTCATGGCGACTGAGATGGTGTTGACCAAGAATTTCTTCTTTTACTGCAACTGTAAAACTCATTTTCGCACCTGTATAATTCGCATCAATTCATCCACAATCAAATCCCCGTCGTGGAAGGCTCCTCCATTTTCCAAACGAAGAAAGTTGGATGAAATCACACGAGGCACCTGCTTGCAAAGACCAGCAAAATCATGTTCCACCTGTACCAAATATTCATCAAAACGATTGGTATCCATGTATTCTCTAGGAACCTTTTCGATATTAACCAAGACCGTATCAATAAAAGGCCGACCTAAGTGTCGATGAAGGACTTCCACGTGGTCACTGTCTGAAAAGTGCTCTGTTTCCCCACGCTGGGTCATGATATTGCAGACGTAAGCTATCTCCGCCTTGGTCTCCAAGAGAGCCTGCCCGATCTCCTCAATGACAATATTGGGCAAAATCGATGTAAAGAGGGAACCAGGCCCCAAGACAATCATATCACTCTCGAGAATGGTCGCAACCACTCGACGGCTGGCTTGCGGTGTTTCATCATCCAAGGTATTGGTCACATAGACATGGTCGATCATGCCTGGATGATCTGCAATGTGGCTCTCACCTGCCACCTCAGAACCATCTTTAAAAACTGCATGCAAGGTCAAAGGCTGGTCACTTGAGGGGTAAATCTTTCCTGTTGTGTGAAAGAACTTACTGAGTAATTGCATAGCATTGTAGGTAGACCCTTGCATTTCAGAAAGCCCTGCTATAATGATATTTCCTAGAGGATGACCTGCAAAAGCTCCAGCCTCTTCTGAGAAACGGTACTGAAAAACCTTCTCATAAAACTTAGGCATATCCGACATGGCTACCAGGACATTGCGAAGATCTCCTGGTGGTGTTAGCTGTTGGATATTCTTTCTTAGTTCACCAGAAGAGCCACCATCATCAGCTACCGTTACGATGGCTGCGATATCAACATCCTTTTCGCGTAAGCTTTTCAAAATGACGGGGATACCAGTTCCTCCACCAATTACCGTTATCTTTGGTTTTCTCATGAACGGTTTACCGTTTCCTTTCTTCTGTCTTTGTCACGATGGCTTTCATTGACAGGCCAGTTTTTAGCAAGGTCCTCAGCGATTCGTTTTGCAAAAGCAACACTACGGTGTTGTCCACCTGTACATCCTACTGCAATGGTTAAAACAGACTTGCCTTCTTTTTTGTAACTTGGCAAAATGGGCTCAATCAAGGCGAGTAAGTGCTGATAAAAACTTTCAGACTCTTCATGATTCATCACATAGTCATAAACTACTTGATCCTCACCTGTCTGATTACGGAGTTCTGGAAGGTAGTATGGATTTGGCAAGAAACGGACATCAAAGACCAAGTCTGCATCAATAGGGATACCATACTTGAATCCAAAAGACATGACTTCAATACGGAAAGACTGGGCTTGTTCTTGGTCTGAAAATTGCTCTGCAATGGTTTTACGAAGTTCACGCGGAGTGAGTTCTGTCGTATCCACCACATTTTGACTCATGTTTTTCAAAGGTGCCAAGAGTTCACGTTCCAGCTTGATGCCATCTAAAATTCGACCATCTGCTGCTAGAGGGTGACTTCGTCTAGTTTCCTTATAGCGTGCCACCAATTCCTTATCTGCTGCGTCTAAAAAGAGGATTTTGAAGTCCAAATCATCTTGGTTTTCCAATTCATCCAAAACAGCCTGAATCTCTGAAAAGAAGGAACGGCTCCGCATATCGACTACCAAGGCCAGTTTGTGGTCATCATCCTTGGTCTCTACCAACTGCAAAAACTTTGGCAGGAGGGCTGGTGGCATATTGTCAATGGTGAAATATCCCAAATCTTCGAAGGACTGAATGGCTACCGTTTTCCCTGCACCACTCATCCCTGTTACAATCACAAGGTGAAGTTGTTTTTTTGTCATCTATCTCTCCTTATATCAAAAAAAGTTTGGCAGAGCCAAACTTCAACTAGCTTATCCAATCTCTGCGATCACTTCAATTTCGACTTTTACATCACGAGGAAGACGTGCAACCTCTACAGCTGAACGAGCTGGAAATTCCTCTTTAAAGGCCGTTTGGTAAACCTCGTTAAAAGGAACAAAGTCATTCATATCGCTCAAGAAGCAAGTTGTTTTGACAACATGGTCAAAGTCTGTTCCTGCTTCTGCCAAAATGGCACCGATATTTTTCAAGACTTGTTCTGTCTGTTCTTGTATAGTTTCTCCTACAATTTCCCCAGTTTCAGGAGAAAGAGGAACTTGCCCACTAGCAAATAAAAGATTGCCAACGATTTTTCCTTGAACATAG
Source organism: Streptococcus oralis (assembly GCF_003944215.1). GTDB lineage: Bacteria > Bacillota > Bacilli > Lactobacillales > Streptococcaceae > Streptococcus > Streptococcus oralis_BI. The sequence continues at coordinate 140,652 of NZ_RJVZ01000003.1, forward strand.
GGTCCGATTGCTTTTGGAGCCTTGTCTGTATGAATTGTCTTTGCCATTTCTTTCCCTCACAATTTTTCTAAAATAGCATCCCAAGCCTGATCCATCCCTGCCTTGCTGACAGACGAAAAGAGAATGAAGTCGTCACTTGGGTCAAAGTTTAATTTCTTTTTGATTGCTGATTCGTGCTTGTTCCACTTACCACGAGGAATCTTGTCTGCCTTGGTCGCAACGATGATAACCGGAATCTCATAATACTTGAGAAATTCGTACATCTGCACATCATCTGCTGACGGGTCGTGGCGGAGATCCACCAGACTGACAACCGCACGGAGATTTTCCCGAGTCGTTAGGTACTCCTCAATCATGCGCCCCCACTTTTCACGCTCCTTTTTGGAAACGCGGGCATAGCCATAACCTGGTACATCCACAAAACGCATCTTGTCATCAATGTTAAAGAAGTTGAGCAGCTGGGTTTTCCCAGGTTTTCCTGATGTACGGGCCAGATTCTTGCGGTTCAACATGGTGTTAATAAAGCTAGACTTGCCAACATTTGAACGCCCTGCAAGAGCAATCTCTGGCAGGTCATCCTGCGGATAATGGGACTTGTTGGCTGCGCTGAGCAAGATTTCAGCATTGTGTGTATTGATTTCCATAGTCACCTCTAGGCTGTTTCTAGGATGGGTTTTTCCGTTCCATCGACAGCTTCTTTAGTGATGCGAACCAACTTCACATTTTCCTGACTCGGTACTTCAAACATAACATCTAGCATTGTCTCTTCGATAATCGAGCGAAGACCACGCGCACCAGTTTTGCGCTCGATAGCCTTATTGGCGATTTCTTGAAGGGCTTCATCGTCAAATTCCAACTCAACATCATCATAAGAAAGCAAGGTTTGGTATTGTTTGACCAAGGCATTTCTTGGCTCTTTCAGGATGCGAACCAAGTCATCGACCGTCAATTGCTCAAGAGCAGCAAAGACAGGCAAGCGCCCAATCAACTCAGGGATAATTCCAAATTTTTGAATATCTTCAGCGATAATTTCTTGCATGTAGGAGCTATTTTCATCAATTGCCTTGTTACTTTGACCAAAACCGATGACTTTTTCTCCCAGACGTTGTTTAACGATTTCTTCGATGCCATCAAAAGCACCACCCACGATAAAGAGAATATTCTTGGTATCCACCTGAATCATCTCTTGTTGTGGATGTTTGCGTCCACCTTGAGGTGGCACGCTAGCGACAGTTCCCTCGATAATCTTGAGAAGGGCTTGTTGCACTCCTTCACCCGAAACGTCACGTGTGATAGACACGTTCTCGCTCTTCTTGGCAATCTTGTCAATTTCATCCACGTAGATAATCCCACGCTCTGCACGTTCGATGTTAAAGTCAGCAGCCTGCAAGAGTTTGAGGAGGATGTTTTCAACGTCCTCACCCACATAACCAGCCTCAGTCAGAGCTGTCGCATCTGCAATGGCAAAAGGCACGTTCAAGCTCTTAGCCAAGGTCTGAGCCAAGAAAGTTTTCCCTGAACCAGTTGGGCCAATCATCAGGATATTTGACTTCTGCAAATCCACATCTTCTGACTCTTCACGCGTATCGTGGAAATTGATGCGTTTATAGTGATTGTATACAGCCACTGCCAAGGCACGTTTGGCACGATCTTGACCGATCACATAGTGGTTTAAGATATTGAGGAGTTCGATTGGTTTTGGTACTTCAGACAAGTCTGCCAAGACTTCCTCAGCTAACTCCTCCCGAATAATTTCCTGGGCCAACTCCACACATTCATTACAGATAAAGGCGTTGTTCCCAGCGATTATTTTCTTTACTTCTTCTTGGCTTTTGCCACAAAATGAGCAATAAACCATCATATCATTTTTCCTATTTGTAGGCATGATTTCCTTCCATTCTAATTTATCATTCTATCTAAAATAAGGTCATATAAAAAGCGTGGACACTGTTTACCAGATTGGTAAAAGCATTCAACCAGAGTAAGGCAGACAGTCCATAGCGCTTCTTACGAAAAGCCTGTGCTCCAGTCAAAATACAGATCACACACAAAAAAGCTGTAAAAAATCCAAATATACTGCGCTCCATTAGACTTCCTTTCTATCTCGGTATTCGATGGTAAAATCATAGTCGTTTTTCTCATCTCGGGTATAAGATTTGCTTGCGACTGTCTCAAAACGAGACAAGTCAAACTCCTCAGGGAAATAGGTGTCTCCCTCTACCTGAGCATGAATCTGCGTCACGATGATTTCATCTAAATAGGGCTCAAAAGCCTGAAAAATCTGTTTTCCACCTATGATATAGAGATTCTTGTCCTGACTCTGATACCAAGCTAAAACAGACTTCACATCTTGAAACACGAGCGCACCATCCACGACTTCGTCACTGTTTCGTGTCAGAATCAAGGTTTGGCGTTTGGGAAGCAGACGACGCCCCATTCCATCAAAGGTCACTCGTCCCATCAGTATAGCATGATTTAAAGTTGTTTCCTTAAAATGTTGCAACTCTGCTGGCAAATGCCATGGGAGACGATTTTCCTTCCCAATCACACCTTTTTCATCTTGGGCCCAAATGGCTATGATTTTCTTTGTCATGCTTCCGTCCTTTTTATTGATACTACTATTTTATCAAAATTCTCCCAAAAAGACTGTTTTGAAACGCGCTCAAAAGAGAGAAAAGGAGCAGGCTTCATTTAGCCTGCTCCTCTCGTCCCTAGGACATATATTTTTTTGCTTCTGATTCAATTTTTTCGACCACTTCTTGGATACTTAGTCCAGTTGTGTCAAGATAAACTGCATCCTCAGCCTGTTTGAGAGGCGAGGTTTCACGATGACTGTCCTTGTAGTCACGCGCAGCAATCTCTTCTTTCAAAGTTTCCAAGTCAGTCTCAATCCCTTTGGCAATATTTTCCTTGTAGCGACGCTCTGCTCTTTCTTCAACAGAGGCTACTAGGAAGATCTTGAGTTCAGCTTGTGGTAATACAACTGTCCCGATATCACGCCCATCCATGACAATACCACCTTGCTGAGCAATCTCTTGCTGGAGCGAAACCAGTTTCTCACGCACCTCAGGAATGGCAGCAATGCTTGAAACCTTGTTGGTCACTTCATTTTCACGGATCGGATGAGTAATATCAACATCGCCAACAAAGACAAGTTGCTCACCTGTTTCCGAACGTCCAAAACTAATAGGGTGTTGGTTAAGAAGCTCAAGAAGTTGGTCTACATTTCCTGCATCCAACTGGTGCTTGAGTGCTATATAAGTCGCAGCACGGTACATAGCGCCCGTATCAAGATAAGTGTAGCCAAAATCCTTGGCAACAATCTTTGCGACCGTACTCTTACCACTGGAAGCAGGACCATCAATAGCAATTTGAATTGTCTTCATTTCCGACTCCTATCTAGTCTTGATGACATCACCAGGGTTGGCAAACCAAGTTCCTGATGACATATGAGAAGGATTCAGAGCTTCTAGCTGGGCAATGGAAATCCCTGCACGCTGAGCGAGAGCTGCTTCTCCTTCTCCAGGTTGCACAGTAAGCGTTCCTTCTCCATCTGTGTGTTCTTCAGAACTACTTTCTGAAGGAGTTGATTCTTTCGTTTCTTGAGCTTTACTAGTAGAGGAAGAAGACTCTTCCACTTTAGAGGTTGACGATGGAGCTGAAGAATCATAAAAATCCTTCAAAGCTGCCGTGCGGTTACTTCCTCCAGTAGAAAGGTAAATCAATACAACTACCATCGCTACAACGATTACAAAGAAGAGGCTAGCTAGAATGGTCAAGACACGATTGGCAACAACGCCTTTCCCTTTTTGTTTCCGGTGTCGACGCTCTGATCTTGTTTCTTCCTCATTGTTTTCGTAAATATCTTCTTGCCACGGTTCTTTTTCCATACCTTACTCCTTGTTTTTTTTGCATTTTCTTATTACAATATAAATATGAAAGTCACACTTATACCCGAACGGTGCATCGCCTGCGGGCTTTGCCAGACCTATTCTGAACTCTTTGATTACCATGATAATGGGATCGTTCGCTTTTATGATGATCCTGATGAACTGCAAAGAGAAATCGCTGAGACCAGCGATGTTCTGGAGGCTATCAAACAGTGCCCTACACGTGCACTTCTCAAAGATCCATCATAGTTTAAAAGGGAGATTGATTTTGTAGATTCTTTTTATCACTTTAATCCCTTCATCTACTAGTTTAGCATATTTCTAGGTAAAATTATAGTCTTTTCTGGTTATTTTTCCCTTCGAAAATAGAAAGATCACTTTTTTCTTTGACAAGATAGAGTGGTCTTTTTTTGGTCTCTAGATAAATCTTGCTGATATACTTACCGAGAATCCCAATAGTCAGGAGTTGAATCCCTCCAAGAAAGAGAATGACAGCCATCAGAGAGGTCCAGCCAGATGTCGGATTCCCTAAGATAAGGGTTCGAAAAACTACAAAAACAGTCATCATAAAAGAAATAAAACAAGATAGGAGTCCCGCTACAAAGGCTATACTCAAGGGAAAATCTGAAAAGTTAAGAATCCCTTCAATCGAGTAGAAAAAGAGCTGTCTAAAACTCCAACTAGTCTTGCCAGCCTGTCTTTCGACATTTGGATAGTCAAGATAGTGCGTTTTAAAGCCCACCCAGGCAAATAGGCCCTTAGAAAAACGATTGGACTCAGTTAAGGCTAAAATAGCATTCACCACAGACCGTCTCATCATCCGAAAATCACGAACACCTGATGGCAGAGCTACTGGGCTGATTTTTTGCATGAGGCGGTAAAAGATGTCAGCGCAGAAACTGCGAAAGAAGGGTTCTCCCTCCCGACTGGTTCTCCGTGTCCCAATACAGTCTAAATCTGCATTCTGGTCTAGTAAGGCTTTCATTTCAAGCAACATACTAGGAGGATCCTGGAGGTCTGCATCCATCACGACCACTAGGTCTCCAGTCGCATGCTGCAAGCCTGCATACAGAGCTGCTTCTTTCCCAAAATTTCTCGAGAAAGAGATATAATGTACCGCAGGATTTTGTACCCGATAGGCCGTCAAAAGCTCCAAAGTGCCGTCGCTTGAACCATCATCCACAAAGACATACTCGATCTCTGCTCCTAATTCTGGAAGCAGTGCTTCAACAGACTGATAAAAAAGAGGAAGTACTTCCTCTTCGTTTAGACATGGGACAATGATTGAAATCATCATCTTAGTCTTCAAATCCATTTGGATGCTTGCTTTGCCAACGCCATGCGTCTTCACACATTTGAGTAATGTCGAGTTCTGCTTCCCATCCGAGCTCTGCTTTAGCTTTTGCTGGGTCTGAGTAGCAGGCAGCGATATCACCTGGGCGACGTTCTACGATGCGGTAAGGAATAGGACGTCCCACTGCTTTTTCCATGTTTTGGATAATTTCAAGAACTGAGTAACCTTTACCTGTTCCAAGGTTATAAACATTAAGACCTGAACCTTTTTGGAGTTTTTTCAAAGCTGCAACGTGACCTTTAGCTAAATCGATAACATGGATATAGTCACGAACACCAGTTCCATCTTCCGTATCATAATCATCTCCGAAAACTTGTACTTGTTCTAGTTTGCCCACTGCCACTTGTGAAACATAAGGCAAGAGATTGTTTGGAATGCCATTAGGATTTTCTCCCAAGTCTCCACTCTCATGCGCTCCGATTGGATTAAAGTAACGAAGCAAGACCACATTCCATTCTGAGTCTGCTTTGTAGATATCTGTCAAAATTTCCTCTAACATGAGCTTAGTACGACCGTATGGATTGGTCACTGAAAGTGGGAAATCTTCTAAGATCGGAACTGTATGAGGATCTCCGTAAACTGTCGCAGAAGAACTGAAGATGATGTTCTTACAGTTGTTTTCTTCCATGGCTTTCAAAAGGCTGACAGTTCCAGCGATATTGTTGTCATAGTAGGCAAGAGGGATACGTGTTGATTCACCAACAGCCTTCAAACCAGCAAAGTGAATCACACCAGTCGGCTCTTCCTGCTTGAAAATATCTCTTAGGGTATCTGTGTCACGGATATCTGCTTCATAGAAAGGAATCTCAACTCCTGTAATTCTCTCAACAACTTCTAAACTCTTACAATTGCTGTTGACAAGATTATCGACCACAACGACTTGATGACCTGCTTGGATCAACTCAATAACAGTGTGGGTTCCGATAAATCCGGCACCGCCAGTTACCAAAATCTTTTCTTGCATCTTTTTTTCCTCGATTCTCGAATTATTTTTTCTTATTTTACCATTTTTGATAGGGAATGTCATTCGCCATCCTAGAGGGGAGGCTAAAATTTCAGTAAAATTTTTATTCGCTTTTTACTCGTTTGACATAGTTTTCAATTGGATAGTTTACTGGGTCCAGAGTCAATTCCTTGTCTTGGATCAGTTGAGCTAAATGATAACCAATGATAGGGCCGGTTGTGAGGCCTGATGAACCTAGACCACTAGCCGCATAGACACCTGCTAAACCAGGTACTTGCCCAAAGAAAGGTGAGAAATCACGAGTATAGGCACGGATTCCCACACGCTCAACTCTGGAAGTCGCTTTAGCTAAGGCTGGATAGTGAGGCAAGGCCGCATCCTCCATTTGTTGGAGCAAGGTTTCATCTACCGTCAAATCAAATCCCATGTCATTTTCATGAGTAGCGCCTAAGGACAATTTCCCACCTGCAAAAGGAATCAAATCCCACTCCCCTTCTGGCATGACAACAGGGTATGATTCTAGATCTTCGGAGAGTTGATAATCTCGGAGTTGCCCCTTTTGGGGACGAACATCTACCTCATATCCTAAAGGCTCCAAAATGTCCCCCAACCAAGCTCCTGTCGCCAAAATAACCCGTTCAAACACCTCTTCGCCAATCTGATAGCCGGATGCTAAAGGTATCAGACTCACTTTTTCTTTGACCAACTTGACCTGACTGGCTTCTAGCAAACGAGTCACTAAGAGGTGGCCATCTACTCTCGCCCCACCAGAAGCATAGAGCAGGTGGTCAAATCCCTGCAAACCAGGAAATAATTCATTAGCTGAGGCTTGGTCCAGAATAGCTAACTGGCCTATCAAGGGAGATTCTTCTCTGCGCTGGAGGGCTAGTTCATAGAGTTCTTCCAACTTGGATTCGTCCTTTTTCAAGAGAAAAACTCCTGAGCGTTGGTAAAAGTCGATTTCCTGACCAGACTTTTCTAAATCAGCCAACAAATCCATATAAAAGTCAGCCCCCAAGCGTGCCATCTTGTACCAAGCTTTATTACGGCGTTTTGAAAACCAAGGACTGATAATTCCCGCTGCTGCCTTGGTAGCCTGACCTTGTCCATAGTCAAAAACGGTCACCTCTAAATCTGCTTCTTTGGAGAGGTAGTAGGCAGCAGTTGCCCCTACAATCCCTGCTCCAATAATGGCAACTTTTTTCATTGTCTTCACTTCCTAACTAGATATGGTGGAAAGGATTGGTCGATGCTTGACTAGGCAAAATCTCAATAGGCCAGCCCTTTTCTGCCTTCCATTGGGCAAGGAGCGCAGTAATTTTTTCGACAAAAAGGATTTCGATATAGTGGCCCGGGTCCAGCGCCAACAAGCCATCTGACAACATATCCTGAGCTGTGTGGTAGTAGATGTCACCAGTAATATAGACATCTGCTTCCTTAGCTAAAGCATCCTTATAGAAAGATTGGCCACTACCACCACAGATAGCCACTCTTGAAATAGGCTTCTGCAAATCGCTCTCTTGATAATGCACCATTCGAAGACTATCCAGACCAAAGACTTGCTTGACATGCTGGGCAAATTCCCCAAATGTCTGAGGCTGTATATTCCCAATACGACCAATTCCACGTTCTAGGCCTGTTTCCTGCAGATAAGTCGTCTCCTCGATTCCTAGCATCTGACAGAACCAGTCATTGAGACCATTTTCAACAATGTCAATATTGGTATGGCTGACATAAACTGCAATGTCATGCTTGATCAGGTCGATGTAAATCTGATTTTGCGGACGGTTGGCAACCAAGTCCTTGATGGGACGGAAAATAGGCGCGTGCTTGACGATAATCAAGTCCACACCCTTTTCAATGGCCTCTGCCACCGTCTCTTCACGCATATCGAGGGCAACCATGACCCTTTGGATATCCTTGTCTAGAGTACCGATTTGCAGGCCACGACTGTCACCCTCCATTGAAAATTCCTGTGGGCAAAAGCCTTCATAAGCTTGTATTACTTCACTTGCTAGCATGGAGCACCTCCTTGATGGCTTGAATTTTATCTACTAGAACTTGACGTTCCTCCAAATTTTTTTCTGGGATTTGACTGAGGGCAAACTCTAGCTTATCCGCTTCTTTTTGCCATTTTTGGATAAAGACTGGACTGACTTCTTTGGACAAGAAGGGACCAAAGCGGACATCACTGGCTGATAGCTTCATTTGTCCCGCTTCCACAACTAGAATTTCATAAAACTTCCCAGCTTCTTCTAGAATGCTTTCTGCTACAATCTGAAAACCGTGGTCTTGCAACCAGATACGCAAGTCGTCTTCACGATTATTGGGCTGGAGGATTAAACGTTCTACACTCGCAAGTTTATCCAATCCTTCTTCTAATATAGTCGCAATCAAACGCCCTCCCATACCAGCAATGGTGATGACCGACACTTGGTCTGCCTCTTCAAAGGCTGCCAAGCCATTGGCTAAACGGACTTGGATTTTCTCCTTTAGACCATGAGCTTCAACATTCTTGACCGCAGACTGGTAGGGGCCATCCACCACATCACCAGCAATAGCACGCTCAATTTGGCCTCTCTCTACCAACTCGATCGGCAGATAAGCATGGTCACTCCCCACATCAAGTAACACGGCACCTTTGGGCACAAAGGACGCCACCAATTCTAATCTCTTTGAAATCATCTTCTCTCACTTTCCAAAACTCTGTTCCATCTTATTATACCACATTTCAGCTAGCAATCTTGTACCTAAAAAGGCCGCAATTCACAGATTGCAGTCTTTCTTTATTTTCTAGCTTGATAACGACTGGTTAAGATAAATATCACAGTAAAGACAGCCATCATGACAAGGTAAACAGGGAATGTTTGTACTGTAAGTGTCGAAATTTCAAGCAGTTTCTGGATTCTTGGGAAAAGAGCTGTAGCCAGGAAGCCTCCTACTGACCAAACAATCAAGAGGGCACGCCAGAGGGTGAATGGCATACAGGCTCTAAATACAGATAAGAATCCGATAGAGCCCAAGAGATAATAGAGTAGGGTTGAGATTTCTAACTCAGACCAACCTTGACTCGCTCCAAATATTTTGACAAAAAGAACGCTGAACACGACCATAAGTGCACTTGGTAGAGCACGAAGCATAGACCTTCTGAGGAAGTTTGGCTCGACAGGTTTGATATTTCGCTCAAAAGTCAGAACGAATGGTGGGAAACCTTCCACGAACTGGTCAATCATGGTAATCTGGATTGGGATGAAAGGGAAAATCAAGATCCATTCAGACCGTCCCAGAAGAGCACTGGCGATACATATCACAGCGAGCAAGAAAGAATAGATGGTCTTTATCAAGAAAATCGGTGCAATGTGGGCAATGTTATTGACCACGCGACGACCTTCAAAGAGAATCTCAGGAACATCATTAAAGTCTGAGTTCAAGAGAACCAAATTGGCAATCTGACGAGTCGCAGGATCTCCCTCAGCCATCACGATAGAACAATCCGCCTCACGAAGGGCCAAGATATCATTGACTCCGTCCCCTGTCATTGCTGTTGTATGCCCTACTTTTTTAAGCGTTTGGATGATAAGTTTCTTTTGATGAGGGGAAACACGTCCGAAAATAGCTGTCTCTTCAGCCATGGCAATCAATTCCTCATCCGTGATTTTTGAGCAATCTACATAACTGCGATAATCCACAAAGCCAGCTTTCTGGGCAATGCTGGATACAGTGACTGGATTGTCCCCAGAAATGATTTTGAGGCCCACTTCCTGAGAACGGAGATAGTCTAGCGTCTCAGCTGCTCCTTCTCGAATGGGGTCCAAAATCTCCAGCAAGGCCAGAGCCTGAATATCAGATGGTTTCTGTGGTTTGTGATGATTTAGTTTTTCATGACTGAGTGCCAAGACCAAGACACGTGATCCTCTCTCCAAGGCCTCTCTGGCTTCAGGGACTTCATTTTCAAGCAACATCTCAGGTGCACCTAAGAAAACCGTTCCTAGCCCTTCCAACTCCATAGATCCCCACTTGCGGTCGCTAGAGAAAGGAAGATTCGAAAGCATAGGATAGACCACCTGTCCTTGGAAACGCTGGCGAATGGCTTGAGCTGTCGGATTTTTATCCTCACTATGGGCCATATAACTGGTCAGAATGCTAGTAATAGCCTCATCACCATAAGTTTCCGTCAGCGGAAAAACAGCCTCCACCTGCATCTTTCCTTGGGTGATAGTGCCCGTCTTATCCAGACAGAGCATATCCACGCGCGCCAAGGTCTCGACAGAGTACATCTCCTGCACTAAAACTTTTTTCAAGCCCAGCTTGATCACCGCAGTCAAGAGTGAAGTAATGGTCAAAAGGGCGATTCCCTTGGGCAACATTCCCAAAAGGGCTGTCGATGAATTTACAACGGATGACTTGAGGGGCAAGCCTTTTAACATCAAGGCTTCTAGAAGGAGAGCTAGACCAAAGGGAATGATAATCTTCCCAGTAAAGCCTGCTAGCTTGTCCAGCGATTTCATAATGCGGGAGTTGATGGGTTTCACAGTCTTGGCTTCCAGCATGAGTTTAGCAGCATAGTTGTCTGCACCGACATGGTGAACTTGAGCCAAAACTGCGCCACTGGCTAGGAAACTTCCTGATAAAAGCAAGGCGTCAACTTCCTTTTGCACCAAATCACTCTCACCCGTCAACATGGCTTCATTGACTTCCGCAAAGCCTTCCAGAACCAAGGCATCACTAGGAATCTGCTCTCCTGCAGACAAACGAATGACATCTCCTAACATCAATTCTTCAGGATTCAGAACCACTTCTTGGCCATCACGAATAGTCTTGACCTTTTCCTTGGTCATGAGATTAAGCTTGTCCACCATGTGTTTGGCCCGTAGCTCGGTCACAATTCCAGAAAAAGCGTTAAAGCAGATAACAGCAAAGAAGACCAAATTGCTCCAAGCCTGCACAAAAGCTAGCGCCAAAGCAATGGCAAAGTTTAAAGCGTTAAAAAGTGTAAAAACATTTCGTTTGATGATTTGCCAAGTACTGGTACTGGCTGATGTGGTAAAGTCATTGACCAAACCTTGAGCCTGTCTTTCCTTGACTTCTCTTTGGGTTAATCCCATTATCTTATTTTTATCCATAAATTCTATCATATCATTTTTTCTAGCAGAATTCTAATCTCATCCAAAATATCTCCACTGATAACTGAAAAAGTTTGCCAGTAGTCTTTCGATAAGGTATAATAATAAAAGCAAGATAATCGAAGGAGTTCTCATGTTTTATACTTATTTGCGTGGACTAGTCATGCTGATCTTGTGGTCCATCAACGGCAATGCCCACTATCACAATACTGATAAAATCCCTAGCCTAGACGAAAACTATATCCTCGTCGCTCCTCATCGTACATGGTGGGATCCTGTTTACATGGCTTTTGCGACCAAGCCAAAACAGTTCATCTTTATGGCCAAAAAAGAGCTTTTTAACAACCGCATATTTGGCTGGTGGATCCGTATGTGTGGGGCCTTTCCTATCGACCGGGAAAATCCTAGCGCTTCTGCCATCAAATACCCTATCAATGTCCTCAAAAAAAGTGACCGTTCTCTCATCATGTTTCCAAGTGGGAGCCGCCACTCAAACGATGTCAAGGGGGGCGTAGCCTTGATTGCCAAAATGGCCAAGGTCCGTATCATGCCTGTCACCTACACAGGTCCCATGACCTTGAAAGGCTTGGTTAGTCGTGAACGTGTCGATATGAACTTTGGAAATCCTATCGATATCTCAGATATCAAGAAAATGAATGATGAGGGGATCGAAATGGTTGCAGATCGTATCCAAGCAGAATTCCAACGTTTGGATGAAGAAACCAAACAATGGAACAACGATCAAAAACCAAACCCACTCTGGTGGTTTGTCCGCATCCCTGCCCTTATCCTTGCAGTGCTTGTTGGTATCCTAACGATTATCTTTAGCTTTATCGCAAGCTTTATCTGGAATCCAGATAAAAAGAGAGAGTCTCTTGGTTAAAAAATACAATTATCCCTTGTCTTTTGCCAAGGGATAATTCTTTTATTCGATTTTCCATTTCTTTGTCAACCAGTTAGAAAAAGCCACAAATCGCTCAGCCACTTGTTCATGATGCCCATAAGTATCAAAGACAAACTGACCAGTCGGATAGCGCTTCTGAAGACTGGTATGAATCCGCTCAGCATAGACTGGTGCTTGAGCCAAGCGATTGGTATGTTGCGCTCCTTCTGTTTGACCATTTAGTATATACAGCAAGCAGTCCAGATTCTTCAACTTTTGTTCCTTGCAGTAAGCCACAAAATCAGGATACCAAAAGGAACCGCAAATCGAGAAGACACAGGAGACCTTGTCAAATCCGAAAAGACTGTATACTGCCGCCAAACCTCCCAGTGAATACCCTCCATAGGCAAGATGATCTTTGTCCAGGCGATAAAGTGACTGCAACTTGTCTAAAAGACCTCCAAATAAATGACCATGATAGGCATTTGCCTGACCGCCAAAATCTGGAGTCCCATCTCTCAGAGCAGATGCCTTCCATGGAGTGTAGTCGTCTAGGCGATTTTTAGAGGACAGGCCCACTAAAATCACAGATTCAGAAAGGGAAGATAGGAAATCCAAGTCTCCATCATTCAAGAGAATCGCTGGATAGGTTTGATTGGGATCATAGATCGAAGGAAGGCTGACCTTAACTTGGATCCCTTCCCAATCAAACTCATTATTTATTGATAAAGTCATTGATTTTCTCAAGGGAATCAATCACTGCTGGACCATAGTCCATCAACTCATCGTAAGAGATAGTCATGATTTTTTGATTCTTAATAGCAGGAACATTTTCCAAAACAGCATTTTTCTTCATCAACTCTACTGCGTTGGCATCCAATTTTTTATTGCGGTCGCTGGTCACATAGATAATCAACTCAGGATCCATTGACACGAGATTTTCCAAGGTCAAGCCTGATGTTCCCGTTGCGACGTTGGTATAACCAAGTTGATTCAACAAGCTCTCTTGCAAAGCAGACTTGTAAGCACCGAAGGTTTCGTCATTATAAGCAACCATAATCAAAGCCTTTTTCTTTTCGCCTTGACTTGCTGGGTTTGCTTTCTTAACAGCGTCAATTTTAGCTTGTAACTGGGCTGCGTATTCATTGGCCTTGTCCTGAACATTGAAAATCATTCCAAGATTTTTGACATCTTCTACAATATTTCCCAAATCTTGCTGAATCGTTGAGAGAGAAGCTTTTTGCGTATAGACTGGGATTTTGTTTTCATTCCAAGTGCTAACTGTCCCCAAGGATTTTTCAGAAAACATCATGTTTCGACCCATCACAGCATCTGGCTCATAAGAAAGGACTGTCTCTTGAGAGACTGTTTTTTTATCCCCAATTTGAGGAATAGTCGCAATCGCGTCTTTGTATTTGTCCGTCACAGCATTATCAGGGTTAAGCATGCCAGCAATTTTATCCTTCAAGCCTAGCTCCAATAAGATTTCAGTGGTTGAAAGATTATTGGTGATAACTTTTTCAGGTGCCTTGTCAAAGACTTGTTCGACTTCATTTCCCTTAGCATCATAGGTCTTGACCGTTAACGGATAAGTCGTCTCTGTGCTGGCCTTTTGACTTGTTTCTGTGCTAGACTGTGTGATAGTTTTTTCTGTAGTAGAATTGCCACAAGCTGCCATGGTTAAGGTAGCTACTGTTATGAGTAAAATGCTTAGTGTTTTTTTCATCTTGTTTTCCTTTTCATTCTTATAAATAGTGAATCATAGCTTGCTGATCCTCGGTCCAAGTAACCTGACTTTGAACTCCGTATACAGTTTGCAATGACTCAGGGGTGATGGTCTCCTTTGGAGTCCCTTGGTAAAGGATTTCCCCCTCTTTCATCAGATAGAGATAATCCGAATAGCGACAAGCAAGTTGAATATCATGTAGGACAGCTAAAACATTGACCTTGAGATTCTTCACAATGGCCAACAAGTCTAGCTGGTACTTGATATCCAGGTGATTGGTTGGTTCGTCCAGAAGCAAGAGAGTCGGTTCTTGCGCCAAGGCGCGGGCTAATAAGACTCGTTGTTTCTCCCCCCCTGACAGGGACGAATAGAGACGAGTTTTCTTCTCAAGCATATCCACCTTGACGAGAGCATCTTGAACAAGGGCATAATCCCTTTCCTTTTCCTTCTGTAAAAAAGAGAGGTGGGGAGTTCTTCCCAGCAAGACGATTTCCTCAACTGTACAATCAAACTGCAATTGATTAAACTGGGTTACAACTGCCATCTGCTTAGCCGTTTCTTTGAGTGACCAATGCTCTAGTGGCTTTCCATCTAGGCTTATCAAGCCTTTGTCCGCCTTTTCCTGACGATAGAGGAGTTTAAGCAGGCTGGTTTTTCCACTTCCATTTGGTCCTAGTATCGTGTGAAATTGATGCCCTTCAACCTTAAGAGAAACTCCTTTTAGGATTTTTTTCTCTCCTAGTCCAAAGTGGACATCCTGACAAATCAAGTCCATATCAGGCCCTCACCTCCCTTCGCCTACCTCCAACAATGTAGATAAAGAAGGGAGCACCTACTAAGGCTGTGAAAATACCAATAGGCAACTCAGCATTTGGAATGGTGATACGAGAGAGTACATCTGCCCAGATGACAAAGAGGGCACCCAGCAAGGTCGCAACAGGAAAAAGTCTCCTGTAATTCGTTCCTACTAACCCTCGAGCTAAGTGAGGAGTAATTAGACCAACAAATCCAATAATCCCACAGGTTGCCACTAAGACTGCTGTTAGCACAGCCACCATGGTCACATAAAGATACCAATAGAAGCGTAAGGGAATGCCCAAAGTTAAAGCAGCCTCATCTCCCATCATCATCGCATTAAAAACACGATACTGAGTAGAGAAAAATAGAAAGGCCATTCCTACTACTACAGTTGGCAGAACTAAGTCAGACCAGGTAGTCCCTGCAAGCGAACCCATGGTCCAAAACTTAATGGTCATCACACTGTCAGCATTAGCACCCACTGAGATAATAAAGTTGGAAAATGCCAGAAAAAGAGCATTGACCACCGTTCCTGATAAGATCAGACTAGAAGTCGTCATCCTTCCCTGCATAGAGGCAATGATGAGGACAGCAATTGTTGCCAAAATAGCTCCAAGGAAAGCTCCAAGGCTAATCACCAATTTTAAACCAAGAATGATGCTCAAAGTTGCCCCTAGAGTTGCACCCGCAGAGATGCCTAAGACATAGGGCTCTGCGATGGGATTGTTCACTGTAGACTGCATCACGCTACCACACATAGAAAGACCAGCCCCTACTATCAGACCTAACAATACTCGGGGGAATCTCATGTTCCATACAATGGCAAGAGTAGACTTGGAAACCTCTCCTATCTCAAGAGGGAATCCCAATCTGCTCAAAATGATCCGATAGGTATCTCCTAGATCAATCGAAACGGATCCCATAGAAACTGCTAGAAAGAGGGAAATACCTAAAACAACTAGCAAAATACCTAAAAGTAACACAAATTGCAGGTCCCGTCGGCTTCCAGAAAATTTGGAAAGCATGCAAACCTCCTTTGATAGAATCTTAAAAATTTAGAAAATTCTCATGAAAAGTATACCATATTTTCAACAATGGAACAAGATGAGAAAAATAAATATAGTTGGTCTTACAGTGCTAATAATCGTAACCGAAGATTATACTTGGGTATATCGAGGTAAAGTGACAACATAAAAAGCCCTCTAAAATTAGAGAGCTGATTTGAGCCCGGGCTAAAATCCTAGTGAAACAAAAAAATCTACACGATCAGAAAAGTCTCTATCGTGCCATTTTCATACATGATGTATAGTCCAAGTAGAATGAATACTAAGGGCACAATGATTCGCTCGTATTTTTCAATTGTCTCGAATATTAACGGAATAGAGGATAACATCCGACTAATCTCGCAAAAGATAATTATGCCGATTACAAACACAAGCAACGCCACGAGGGTCTGTGACCAATCTAACGAAGCAAAATAAGGTATATAGATACCTAAATTATCTCCGCCAGACGCAATTGTCAGCAATGTAACTGTCCAAAACAGTTGATTTGCCTTGCTTTGTTCTAATCTTTCAATAATTTCTTCCTCTTCTTCCTCACCTTCTCCAACAATTGCAAAGCGAATCCCTAAATAGATAGGGATTAAACCAAGCAATCCAACCATCCATTCTTCAGGCACGAAATTAACGACATAAGCAGCAACTAAACTCGCCCCTACAAGTAAGCCTATTCCTAGATATTGCCCCGCATAAATATGCCATTTCTGTTTATTCTGTGATAGCTGTGCAAATAAAATAATTAAAATAATTAAATAATCGATACTGGTGGAAATATAAACACCAATAGCAGATATGATTGTCTGTCCCATAAAAGCCTCCTGTATTAGTCAGTAATAAATCAGCAGATTTTAGGAGAGCACAGACACATTAATTTAGCTATCGCTAGTGGGTAATGTCGAACGTAGGAAAGCATTTTACTCCTCCTCAAAACGTAGTTACAAAGTAATTTCTAACTGAAATTCGGTGACTACTTCCATGTAAAGTATAACATACTATACTTTACTTCGTAAAGTGTGGGCTCTCCGAGGGGGCTTGCAGACAGCTACTCGACTTTTCAAGCCGAGTAGATGCGCACCTTTATGGTGTAATTAGCTGATACTATTTGAGGTTTTTGTAGTCTCCAAAATTGTGACCGATAAAACCTCAATAAAAAAGCCCTCTGAATATCAGAGAGCTGATTTGAGCTCGGGCTAAAATCCTAGTGAAAAAGATAAAACTCCTTGTGTTCATCGAACACTGTGTCCTTTCCCTATTTTCATACGGATTTTTGGCGCCCTTAGCATCATAATTCTTGCTGGATAAAACGTTTGTAGACTAGGCGGCAAGCCGAAGATTGTACAAAAATGTTAGTGAAACAAAAAATCTCCCCGAAGGGAGATGATCTGGTTTATTTTACCTTACAGTGCTAGGAACCGTAACCGAAGATTATACTTGAGTATATCGAGGTAAGGTGACAACGCAATGTAAGTGGAAAATAAAGCAGATTAGCGACGAAGTCCTAGAGAGTTAATCAACTCACGGTAACGGTTAACGTCGTTCTTACGCAAGTATGCAAGCAAGTTACGACGGCGACCGATTTTCTTCATCAATCCACGGTAAGTAGCGTGGTCTTTTTTGTGTTGTTTGATGTGTTCGTTAAGGTGGTTGATTTCCCAAGTAAGGACAGCAACTTGAACCTCTACTGAACCTGTATCACCTTCGTGACGTGCATATTGCGCGATGATTTCATTTTTTTTCTCTTTTGAGATTGCCATGATATTTCTCCTTTTTATTTGGCTTCATCCGAGTGACAGGTTGGCATGCCTGTAACCAAGAAGAAGTTATTTGTCTTTACGACAGTTCTTATTCTACCAAGAAGCAGAGACTTTGTCAACTGATTTACTGTTTAAAACCGTGAATTACTCTACTGATTTCAGGGCTTCGAGCATATCCACTTTTCTCAAGTGGTGATTGACAAAGACCCCCAGTAAGGCTAAAATTACAGCCACTGCGACGATTGGAAGAGCATAGACTTCCCAGCTGACTTGTGGATAAAAAAGTATGGTGGCTGGTGAAATCATTTGTATCAAAAATTGATGTAAATAGTAGCCAGCTAGCAAACCGAAAACAATCCCCACAAGGGACAGCACCATAGTCTCGCGGTAGATATAGAGGGTCACTTCTTTATTATGGAAACCGAGAACCTTAATAGTGGAAAGTTCACGGATACGTTCTGCAACATTGATGTTAGTGAGATTGTAGAGAATGACAATGGCTAGTAAGACGGAAACAAGGACAAGGATTGCCATAGTTTTATTAAGCGAACTAGCCACGGATTCAAATAGATGTATGGCCGTCGCATTTTGGACGACCCCAGAAACAGCAGGTTTTTCCATAAAGGTAGCAGCCTCTTTCTCCGTATTGGAAGGTGTTGGATCTTTTAATTTTACTAGGTAGGTATTGTCTTGTGGACTAGTGCCGTAGACTTGTTCGTATGTGTCTCGTTTGAGATAAACAAAGTGTCCAACATAGTTTTCAGAAATAGCCGCGACCCTGATTTCCTTCCCATCAAGCTCCAGCTTATCCCCAACCTTAACACCTGCTAGTTGAGCTAGTTTTTGACTTAAGACCGCTCCATCAGTGACCTGCACCTCTCGCCCATTTTCCTGTAAAGCGATAAAGGGCTTGAAATTTTCTCTGCTTGTGACCATCATGGTGATAGTCTGAAGTCCTGCTTTTCCTTTGAAATCTTTTTCAATGGATTTAGAGTAAATCTTTTGATAAGCATGGATACGGTCCGCTTGCAAGGTACTTTCTAAATCTGCTTTTTCTTGCTCCGTCGCACTGCTCTTTTCCGCTACAATCATCTGGTATTGCTGGATTTGTTCAAATTGACGCTCGACAACTCCTCCTACAGAAGACTGAATGCCAAGACCTGCAAATAAGAGAGCCACCGAACCTGCAACTCCAAAAATGGTCATCAACATCCGTTGCTTATAACGGAAAATATTTCGCGCTGTAACCTTATGAGTGAAGTTCAAACGGCTCCAAATAAAGATCAACCTTTCCAGTAAAATTTTTGATCCCTTAACGGGAGGTTTGGGAAGTAAGAGTTGGGCTGCTTCATCGTGTAATTCCCTCCGCGCCACCAGATAAGCTGGCAAGACACTGGATACCCAACTCAAGGCTAGGGCAAGGAGGCTATAAGACCAGTAAAAATACTCCTGGCTTTTCCCAACGACCATTCCTGCTGTTATAACTTCCGAAATCACGCCTGCAAGGAGATAATGTCCAAGAAGCGTTCCTATAATGGTTCCCACAGTTCCTGCAAGAAAACCATAGAGGACAAACTTTGCAACTATATCTCGGTTCCTGTAACCCAAGGCCTTAAAAATACCTGCATTGATGCGTTCTTCATCCACAAAGCGAGTCATCGTTGTAAAGGTCACCATTGCAGCAACCATATAAAGCACCACGGGGAAGATATTCCCAACAGAACGAATGCTTGCTGAAGCGTTACTGTACATGAGATAGCCTTGACCACCTGGCATGGTTTGGCGATTGTATACGTGGTATTTCGGCTCTGCCAGTTCATCAAGGTCTTTCTGACGCTGTTCAAGCTTCTCTTTTTCCTTAGTTAGATCACTCTCTGTCTGAGTCAGTTTTTCTTTTTTAGTCGCCAGTTCTTCCTTAGCTTTTGTCAGCTGTCCCTTAGCTTGACTCTTTTGCGGTTCTGGTAAAGCGGTCGCTTGTTCTTCTTGCGTTTTCAAGCGACTTTCGGCCTGCTCTAACTGACTCTTGCCATTTTGAAAGTTGCTTTCAGCAGTTTGGAGCTGTTCTTTCCCCTCTTCCAAGCTCTTTTGCCCATTTGCTTTGATACCTGCCAATCTTTTTTGACCATTATCAGCTAGCAAGTCTTGTAATTCTTCCTGATGTTGATCTCGTTTGCTCCTATAGTCTGATGAAAAAGCATCCAGATTTTTTAAATCATCATAGCGCACACGCGCAATGCTATAAACATCTGTATCAAACTGACTGGCTACAATCACTCCATAGCCAGCCAAGCTTCCATTTCCACTGCTAGCACTCCCTAAGTCTTTTTGAGAAAGCATCTCACCCGACTGAACAAATCCAGTAATTGTGAAAGTTTGGGATTTTAGGACGGACTTTTCTTCTTTCTTAGTAAAGGTAATGGTCTCTCCAATCTGATAGCGGTCTTTCCAGAAATCAGCCAAGGCAATTTCCCCATCAGCTTCTGGCAGTCGCCCTTCTGTCACTTGAAAGGTTGAAATGCTCTCTGGTTTGGAATAAAGTCGAACTGCCTCTTCACTATTTTCAACGGTTAGGTCTGCCATATAGCCAAACTCAACACTTGCTCCTTGAAGGGTCTTTAGTTCCTCCTGATCTTCTTTGTCCAAGCCATAATCAGCTATCACTGCCAGATCCAAAGTATTGGCTTTACGGAGATAATCCTCAGCCGTGCGTTCCATATTTGGACTGGCCACTTTGAGACCAACAAGGGCTAAAGAACCCAGCATCATCAAGGTCAGGATAGAAGCAAAGCGTCCCTTGGAAGCAATCACCGACTGAAGCAAATCTTTTCGATATGTTTTTTTCATACTAATACTCCAATGTATCAATATCCTGTGGATGCTCATTGATTGTTACGCTCTTAACCGTAGCATCACGCATGTGAATCACCCGATCTGCGATAGGAGCTAGCGCGCTATTGTGGGTCACGATAATCACTGTTGCCCCCTTTTGACGAGACATGTCTTGGAGAATCTTCAAGACTTGCTTCCCCGTCTGATAATCCAAGGCACCTGTAGGTTCGTCACAGAGAAGGATTTTGGGATTCTTGGCTACTGCGCGTGCGATGGAGACTCGTTGTTGCTCCCCTCCAGAAAGCTGGGCTGGAAAGTTATTGAGCCGATGAGCCAGACCTACGTCTGTCAAGATCTGCTCAGGATCCAAGGCATCTGTCACAATTTCTGAGGCCAATTCCACGTTTTCCTTGGCTGTCAGATTGGAGACCAGATTGTAAAACTGAAAAACGAAACCTACATCTTCACGACGATAGTTTGTTCGTTGGTGGGAATCATAGTTGGCGATATTGGCACCATCAATCCAAATCTCCCCCTCATCATTGGTATCCATACCTCCTAGGAGATTGAGAACGGTTGATTTTCCAGCACCTGAAGCGCCAAGTATGATAACCAGCTCCCCTTTTTCGATTTCAAAATTCACATCACGATTAGCCACAATCTCCGTATCCCCAACCTGGTAACGCTTGTAACTGTGTTTCATTTCAATATAGGCCATCGTCCTTCCCTCTTTCTTACAATCAAGTCACTCTTTACTATCATTATAACGCTTTTTTAACTAGTTGAAAACTAGAAGCAAACACAAAAAAGCCTAGGAATTCCTAGGCTTTCTGTTTATAGATTATTTTCCAAGGTAGTATTCAGAAACCACGTTCAATTTTTCGTCGAATTCGAATACCAATGGTGGGAAGTTAGGGATTTCCACGTCTATGATTTCGTCGTCTGACAAGCGTTTGATGTGTTTTACAAGGGCACGGATTGAGTTACCGTGAGCTCCTACGAATACGTTTTTACCATCTTTAAGTGCTGGAGCGATTTTGTCTTCCCAGAATGGAAGGGCACGTTCCAAAGTCACTTTCAAGTTTTCAGCATCTGGAATGACTGAGTCGTCAAGTGAAGCGTAACGACGGTCAGTGTGAGCTGAGTGCTCATCATCACGATCCATGTTTGGAGGCAATACATCGTATGAACGACGCCAGATGTGAACTTGCTCATCACCAAATTGTTCAGCAGCTTCAGCCTTATTTTTACCAGTCAAACCACCGTAGTGACGTTCGTTCAAGCGCCATGATTTTTCAACTGGAACCCACAATTGGTCAGCAGCTTCAAGAGCCAAGTTTGTAGTTTTGATCGCACGTTTCAATACTGAAGTGTAAGCTTGGTCAAATTCGATACCAGCTTCTTTGATCAATTTACCAGCGTCAATCGCTTGTTGTGTACCTTTTTCAGACAAATCAACATCAGCCCAACCAGTGAAAAGGTTAGCTTTGTTCCATTCAGACTCACCGTGGCGAGCAAAAACCAATTTTACCATTAGATGGATTCTCCTTTTATTTTTCGAGGTTTCCCTCGTTTATCTATTCTATTTTACACAATTTTTCACAAAAAAGCTAGTCAAAATCAACTAAAAAGAGAAGAGCTTATCAGTCTTCTCTTTATCACACTATCATAATTGTTCTCGATAGACGATGAAATAGTCCCGTCCAAATAATTGGAAAACTACTACTCTTCAATTACAAATTTTTTCAATGTTCCAAAGTAAAGTGAACCACCAATAATGGTTAGAATTCCACCTACCCATCCCAAAAATGGAATCAAGCCGACCGCACCACCTACAATGAGCAAAACAGAAGGTGCATTCGTAACACGTTCATCATCTTTATAATAAACTATAGCCACAATTCCCAATACTAAAACAGCAATTTAAACCAATGACAAAATAATTGAGAGCCCTGTCAATGTCCCAACCGTTACATCTGCGTCTTCAGTTGCCGCAGCAGCTCCAATAGCCATGATAAACATGATGACTGGCCCTAAAAGCAATACAATTCCTGAAATAAGACCAAAAATAGCGTTGACACGAGCAAGTGTATTTATTTTCACAATAATCTCCTTAAAATTTTTATAGGTATTGTTCTATCATAATTTATCTAAAAATTAAACAGTCTTATAAAATTTTATAATAAATATTGATTTTCAAAAAATAATTTTAAGTTCGATAGTCTCTTTATAATTAGTGGAAATATAAAATTATGAGAAAACTGAATAGTTGATTATGTTAATTATCTACACAGACAGGCCAGGAAGAACTTCATTTGAGGAAATGGACTAGTAAATTTTCCCATGATAAAACGCATAATATCAAAGCACTTGAACTCTTGATATTACGCGTTTTTATGATTTTAGCGACCTTTCTCAGTCTCTTTCTGATTATTTCGCTTCAAATCCTTCTGCGACTGCATCCGCAAAGTTTTCTTCGACGATGCTTGCACAGTGGTCACAGATAACTGCATGGTAACTGCGTTCAGCAGTAGTTAGATCGATACGACGGCAACGGTCACATACTTCACCTGCAGCACGTTCAACTGTGAAAGCTACATCCTCAAAGCTAACTGCGCCTTCTGGAGCTGGTCCTTCTGCAATAGTCAAGTCTGACACGATCAAGAGTTGAGCTACATTGCTATCCACCGCTCCAAGAAGAGTTTTCACGACTTCATTTGGATAAACTGTCAAGTGAGCTTCGAGTGATTTCCCGATAACTTTTGCATTACGAGCTTCTTCCAAGGCTTTTTGAGCCTGTCCACGGAAGTCCATGAAGGCTGCCCATGTGTCCAAGATTTCCTCTTGATTAGCAAATGTTTGAGCTTCTGGTAGTTCTGTCAATTGAACGAAGTCTTCAGCTTCAAACTCAAGATATGACCAGATTTCTTCCGCAGTGTGAGGAAGGATTGGTGTCAAGAGTTTGGTGATTTTCACAAGAATGTCATAGAATACTGTTTGCATTTGACGGCGTTCGAGTGATTTGGCACCTTCGATGTAAACAACGTCTTTCGCAAAATCAAGGTAGAAGGCTGACAAGTCAACGTTGATAAAGTTCACCAAGGCCTTGTAGATGGTTAAGAATTCAAAGTCAGCATAAGCATCACGAATAGTCTTAACAAGTTGGTTAAATCGGATGGTCATATACTTATCAACAGAACGAAGTTCTTCATAAGCTACAGCATCCACAGCTGGGTTAAAGTCAGATGTATTGGCAATCAAGAAACGAAGGGTGTTACGGATCTTACGGTAGGTTTCAGAGACTTGGCTCAAGATATCCATAGAAATACGCACGTCGTTGCTTGAGTCTACACTTGTTACCCAGAGGCGCAAGATTTCCGCACCAAATTGTTTTTCTACATCGCTTGGAGCAATCGTATTTCCAAGGGATTTAGACATCTTCTCACCTTTACCATCAAGGGCAAAACCTTGTGATAAGATTTGTTTGTAAGGAGCCACGCCATGGTTGGCAACTGATGTGATGAGTGAAGAGTTGAACCAACCACGGTATTGGTCAGAACCTTCCAGGTAAAGATCTGCTGGGTATTTGAGTTCTGGACGGTTGACCACCACTCCATTCCATGACGAACCTGAGTCGAACCATACGTCCATGATGTCTGTTTCTTTCTTGAACTCGCCATTTGGTGAACCTGGATGCGTAAATCCTTCTGGCAAGAGGTCTTTGGCATCACGTTCCCACCAGATGATAGAACCGTGTTCCTCAAAGAGTTGAGCCACGTGCTCGATCGTTTCAGCTGTCATGATTGGTGTACCGTCTTCTGCATAGAAGATAGGAAGTGGAACTCCCCAAGCACGTTGACGAGAGATGACCCAGTCCCCACGATCACGGATCATGTTGTAAAGGCGCACTTTACCCCATTCTGAATGGAATTTCACTTTTTCAATTTCGTCCAAGATTTCTTGGCGGAATTTTGATACAGAGGCAAACCATTGTGGTACTGCACGCCAGATGATTGGTTTTTTCGTACGCCAGTCAAATGGGTATGAGTGTGAAATTTCTTCTTGAGCAAGGAGCAAATCGCCCAGTTTTTCGATAACAGTTGGTACAACCTTGTCATAGAATTGACCTTCAAAGTCAGAGCCAGCATTGGCCATCATAATACCGCGTTCGTTAACTGTTACAGCAACTTCAAGACCGTTGGCAACACCGACATTGTAGTCATCCTCACCAAAACCTGGAGCTGTATGGACGATACCTGTACCAGAGTCAGTCGTAACGTGGTCACCAAGAATCACCAACTCATCTACAGCTGTATCCCATGGGTGAGCTGTCACAATTTTATTCAATTCTTGACCACGGTAGGTAGTCAAAACCTGAACATCAGTCCAGCCAAATTTCTCAGAAAGGCTGTTCAACAATTCTGCAGCAACCACAAACTTACGAGATTCGCCAGCTGGTTGTACCAATACATAATCAATATCTGCTCCAACAGTTAACCCACGAGAAGCTGTGATGGTAAATGGAGTTGTTGTCCAGACAACGATGTAAGTATCTGTATCTAGTACACCTTTTCCATCTTTGACGCGGTTAGCATAGTAAAGGGAAGTTGAAAGCAAGTCATGGTATTCAATTTCCGCTTCTGCAAGGGCTGACTCAGATGACCATGACCAGTAAACTGGCTTGGCACCACGGTAGATATAGCCTTTGTTTGCCATTTCACCAAAGACACGGATTTGAGCTGCTTCATAGTCTGGAGTCAAAGTCACATAAGGATTTTCCCAGTCACCAGAAACACCCAAACGTTTAAAGTCTTCACGTTGTTTATCTACTTGGGAAAGAGCGTAATCACGGCAAAGTTTCAAGTACTCAACCAAGTCCATTTCTTTGCGTTTGACACCTTGTTTTGCCAAAACTTGCTCGATTGGTAGACCATGTGTATCCCAACCTGGAATATAAGGCGCATAAAAACCTGACATGGATTTTGAACGAACAATAATATCTTTAGAAATCTTGTTCATGGCATGTCCAACGTGGATATTTCCGTTGGCATAGGGAGGTCCATCGTGCAAGGTGAAATGCGGTTTTCCTTGGTTCAATTCTTGACGGCGTTGGTAAAGTTTTGCATCTTCCCATTCCTTTTGCCAAACTGGCTCTTTGGTAGGAAGTCCTGCTCGCATTGGGAAAGCTGTTTTCCCAAGGTTAAGGGTATCTTTGAGTTTCATGGTATCTCCTTTATAAATATTAACAAATTAAAAACCACGAATCGCTAAAAAGGACGAAAATCGTGGTACCACCTTTGTTCGGAAAAAGACTTTGTCTTTTCCCCTCTTGTCCCGTAACGTGGGAAACGTCCAATCTTACTGCTTTCAGACTGGATTCGTTGAGAGGATAATCTCACCACTAGGGATTGCAGGACTCACACCATCTCCTACTCGCTGAAAATATAGTTGGTCAGATCTTGTTCTCACATTTATTTCTTATAATATTGTAACGGATTCTTGTTGTCCTTCATGTCCAGTAGTTGAAGAAGCTGTTCCAGTTGCTGATGGCGATACTGATAAATACTCTGTCACGATTTCTGAATCCTTATGTTGTGACTCAACTGAATGAGACTGTATCTCTTCTACAAGCATATCAATGTCTAACACATGATTTTCCGCTTGACTGTTAGCCTGCTGAGCTTCAAACTCAGCTAATTCTTTGTTACCTGCTTCGATGCGGGCTTGTAACTCCGCCATTTCTTCAGGTGAAAATTGGCGAGTCACATCAATCGGCTCTTCTTCTGGTTGCGAAGGAACAGCTTCTCCCAAGACCTCTCCTACAACTTCCTTAAAGGCTTCATCACTTGTTTGGAGATAAGTCGCAGTCGGACGAAGAATGTCTTCCCAATCTGAAGATTCGACAATTGCCAACTGGCTCTCAATCGTAGACTTGAGGCGTTGATGGAATACACGACTCTTGTTCTTCAACTCTTCTGTCTCAACAGCTACTTTCTTAGCATTATCTGTTGCCTGACGTAGGATTTCATTAGCCTTGTATTTTGCCTCTTCAAGAAGGCGCTGGGCATCTTGCTCAGCCTGTTGAATAATGTTGTTTGAGCGCTCTTGAGCAGCTTGCTTTACACGCTCAGCCGTATCTTGAGCAATCAAAACAGACTGGCTCAACGAATCCTTCATCTCATCAAAGTAAGATAAGCGCTCTTCTAAACTTCTAATGTGTCTTTCCATTTCGTGATTATTGCGAACTAAGTCCTCGTAATCACGAACAACAATATCAAGAAATTCATCTACTTCTTCTGGATCAAACCCTCTGAATTTCGTAGAAAAGGTTTTATCTTTAATTTCTAATGATGTAATTGGCATACTTTTCCTCACTTACTTAATAATAATTGGATAGTCAGTTTTATCTTATCCCTTTTAGTTTGCCCATTTTCTTTGACAATCTTCAGACGACCAAACTTTCTCACACTAATCAAATCCCCTACAGCTACTAGATAATCTAATTTTTCAACGGGGTGGTAGTTTACCTGAACAGATTTTTTCTCTATGAGTTGACTAGCCTGCTTTCTGGATAATTTCAAGGCACTTGATAAGAGGGCATCCAAACGAAAACTGGAAATCAAAATCTCTTGTTCTTGATAATTGATCTCAGATATGATTTTATCGGTGAAAGGACATTCCTCCAGCGACACAGGTAGTCTGGCAATCTTTTTTATCCCATCCTGAAACAGAGGGATAAAATCACGATTGACAAAAATCTGTGCTCTCTTTTCATCTACCAAGATATCACCAAAGAGCTTACGATCAATTCCTAGTTGATTGATGATTGTCCCCAAAATCTTTGCATGTGTTAGCTGTTCAAATCTACTTGGATAACGGATCTCTAACAATGCCATTTCAAAATCTGACAGTGTCGGACTGAAATAGTCTGGATACAGAAGGACACGGACAAATTCTGTATGGATATATTCTCCGCTACTCACACAGCCCAGTCCATAGGTCCCAGCCAAAACCCTCAGTATCTGTTCCTGATGCGGGTTGACAAAAGCAGTGAGAACAGGAGCATAAGTATCTTCCACTCGCTTGATCCACTCTAATCCCTTATCAATAAAGGGAGCATCATCAAGAGAAAAGTGCTGGTAAATCGCTTTATTTGTCATCATAGTATCAACAAGAAACGAATCAAACTGTCACCCAAAAAACGAACGATTAGGATTGCTAGCCAAATGGATAAATCCAAACCTCCAAATTGTAAAGGTAAACGGCGAAGTGGACCAACAATCGGTTTAATTAGTTTTTCCAGTAAACGTTCAAGTGAGCTACCATAAGAATTTGGAAACCAAGAGAGGAGTGCATAGATTAACAAAAGCAGGGAATAGATATTCACTGCATTTTGGATCAGACGAATTAGAAAAATCATTATTTCGCTCTACTTCGTTTAATATCAAAACCAAATTCTGCACTTTGAGAATCATCAGGCAACTTGATATCTTCAATATTCACAACCACATTGACTGGTGTCAACAAATACATTGTACTCGCAACTTTTTTCAGATTACCTGCCAAAACATGACGGGCACCGTCCAGATAGTCTAGACAACGACGAGCCTGAACCTCTGTCATGTACTGGAAGTCAATCAAGATACTTTCATTTCCAGCCAATAAATCCACAATCTCTGTTGCATCCTCATATTTTCTAGGATAACGAACATCAATCGTTACTTTTTCATCTGTACGATGATTTTGCATAGCCAATTCTTGTTGGCGAGCATGTAAGCGAGTGATGTTGGCATCTTTTGAAGTGGTTGATTGAAACTGCGCTGGCAGTTCTTTAGAAGCTAAACTCGATGAAGCAATCATCTGCTCATCCTGAGGTTGATAAGTCGCAGTTGTTTCTTCCCCATCTTCTGTAAAATAATCTATAAATTTATCAAATCTATCTTTTAAAGACATAGATCTCTCCTATTTAAAAAATGCTGTGCCAATTCGAACAAAGGTCGAACCAAATTGAATCGCTTCCTTATAGTCACGACTCATGCCCATGCTCAACTCTGTCATCGGCATATTAGGAATTTGTTTTTCCCTAATTTCCGCTTGCAGTTCCTGAGTTTTCTTGAAAATTTGTTTCAATTCATCAGAATCTGCCTCAAAAGGAGCCATGGTCATCAAACCAACATACTCAATCTGATCTAGCTGAGCCAAGTCCGGCAAAAGTTCTAGTAATTCTTCTTTTGAAAAACCGTGCTTGCTTTCTTCTCCTGAAATATTGACCTGTAGGAAACACTTGATAACATGATCTGTCCTCTTTTGAATCTCCTGTGCCAATTTAAGGGAATCTAAAGCATGAAAGTAATCCACAAAAGGGATTACTTCTTTAACCTTCCGTCTTTGTAGCGTTCCAATCAAATGCCAAGTGACAGGGAATTCTTTTAACGTCTGATATTTTTCTAAAAATTTATCAACACGATTTTCACCAATATGATGAACACCCAGGGGAAGCAAGGCTTCCGCTGTTTTTACGTCCACATATTTCGTCACTGCAATAATTGAAACAGAAGCTGGATCACGATTGGCTTCTCGGCTAGCTTCAGCGACCTGCTGAAAAACGAACTCTGTATTTTTTTTCAAATCCATTGATTAACGATTCTTGAAGAATGGAGGTGTGTCCAACTCATCTTCGTCCTGATAAGTCGGTGCTTCGAAACGTTCTACAGGTGATACGACTGAATCAGTTTGACGAACGATTGATTCACGACGCAAGTCCCAATCACCAAAAGCAGAAGATTGACTTGTTTCAAAACGTCGTTGGCTTTGTTTTGGTAATTCCGCTGTATCTTCTAGGTCAAAATGACGATCAAAATTTTGAGGGTGCGGTTGTCTTGAGGCTTCACGACGAGCCGCTTGTTTTACTGGAGAACCAACAACTTTTTCTACACGTTCTTGACGAACACCAGTCGCTACAACTGTTACACGGATTTCATCTTTCATGCTTTCGTCGATTGATGTTCCAAGCCAGATATTCACTCCTTGACCAGCTGCTTGGTTGACGATTTCTGAAGCTTCTTCCGCTTCAATCAAGGTCAAATCAAGACCACCAGTAACGTTGACAATGACATCTTCAGCACCGTCAATGGTTGTTTCAAGAAGTGGTGAGTAAATCGCTTTACGAGCCGCTTCAACGACACGCTCTTCTCCACTGCCAATACCGATACCCATGAGGGCATTCCCTTTGTTTGCCATGACAGTTTTCACATCGGCAAAGTCAAGGTTGATCAAACCTGGGTTGGTAATCAAGTCTGTAATCCCTTGAACACCTTGGCGAAGGACGTTATCTGCCTCGCTAAGAGCTTCAAGAAGTGGTGTTTTCTTGTCAACAATCTCTAGCAAGTTGTTGTTTGAGATAATCAATAGAGTATCAACATGCTCGCGAAGTTCGTTGATTCCTTCTACAGCGTACTGACCACGTTTGCTTCCTTCAAATCCGAAAGGTCGTGTCACAACACCAACTGTAAGAGCTCCAAGATCTTTTGCAATGCGGGCAATAACTGGGGCAGCACCTGTTCCAGATCCTCCACCCATACCAGCAGTGATGAAAACCATGTCTGCTCCGCTAATTGCTGCTGTCAATGCTTCTTCGCTTTCTTCAGCAGCTTTACGTCCAACTTCTGGACGACCACCAGCACCCAAACCACGAGTCAACTTTGGTCCGAGTTGGATAACTGTTTCAGCTTTTGTACTGCTTAAGGCTTGTACGTCTGTGTTCGCTGCAATGAATTCTACGCCTGAAACACCTTCGTCGATCATGCGGTTAATAGCATTACCACCGCCTCCACCGACACCAATTACTTTAATAACTGCACCTTGAGCAGCTGCTGTATCAAATGAAAATGTCATAATTTCTTTTCCTCTTTTATTCATCAAACATGCTTCCGATCAAGCTACGGAAACGGTCTGTTAATTTCGGTTTATCTTGAGAACTTGCTTGGAATTCGTCTCTTGGAGCAAGGCCACTGTCAGATGTGATTTCAGTTGCTGCAGTAGCTGGTTGCACTGGAGTTGTTTGTATAATCGGTGTCACACTTTGATTTGAAACACCAAAATTAATTGGTTTCTGGCGAAGGAATTCATCTCCTCTGACTGCCTTTTGAGCCAGGAGATTCACTTCTGTCAATTTACCAGCAAACTCAGACAAGCTGATTACATGTGCAAATGCAGGGTTGCGAATTCCCACTTGATTTGGCACATAGAGTTTCACTCGAACACCGAACACTTCTTGCGCCAATTCGACAACTCCTGGTAAAATCGCATTTCCGCCGATCAGAACGATACCACCTGGTAGATCCAACAAGTGTCTTCTGTCTAACTCCTGTTTAATTTGATCAAAAATATGTTTGATACGTGCTGAAATAATTTCTGCCAAGTAGCTTTCTGTCACTTCAACAGGCTCTACTTCACCAATGACTTCTACTTGGAAAGTCTCGTTACTTGCTAGTGGAACATAAGCTTCACCATAGTTTAGTTTCAAACTTTCTGCGATTTTTTGGGAAGTTTTTAAGACTTTGGAAATGTCTTTAGTGACATATTCTCCACCCTCTTGGTAAATGTTTGTAAATTGCAATTCTTGATTGCGAATGGTTGCAACTGTAGTCTGCCCACCACCCATATCAATCACTGTCGCGCCAAACTCACGTTCTCCCTCATTGAGAACTGAATTTACAATCGCTAATGGTGAGATGATGACGTTGTCAACATGGATTCCCACACGCTCCACGGTTTTACGAAGGTTATGAAGGATGGTACGAGGTCCTGTGTAAAGTAAGCCACGCATTTCCAACCGCACCCCCATCATGCCACGAGGGTCACGAATACCTTGGAAACCATCTACGATAAATTCTTCTGGAATGAAAGTAATCACTTCACGATCAGGCGTCATGCTCTTCGTCAAAGCCGATTTGACAACATTCTCTACGTCTTGATCTGTAATTTCTTTTGTATCTGATGTTACAGGAATCATTCCTTGAGTTGGTTCAACCTGCAAGAGATTTGCTGGTAAACCAACATTGACAGACTTGATTGAAATTCCTGCCTTCTCTTCTGCTTGGGAAATTGCGGATTTAATTGCTGAAGCAGCAGCCTCAATATCAACGATAATCCCATCTTTGACACCTTTACTCTTGGCATTGCTAACGCCAATTACATTTACTTCACCATCTCTATGTTCGGCAACCAGCACTTTGATGGAGCTAGTTCCGATATCTAAGCCTGTAAAAAAACCATCTCTAGTCATTACATTGCGTCCTCTCTGTCTTCCAAGTTTCTCACTTCTATTTTTAATAACTGTGACGAGACACAGCTATTCACAAAATATTATAACACAAAAAATCCAATCGTGCTTAGTTTTTCATAAATTTCCTCTAGGTTTTTTGTAAAAGTCTTTTGAACGATTTTTCTCAGGAGCAATCATTATTTTTATATCCTTACAGCTATATTTTGCATATTTAATCAAAAAAAGAGAAGGCATTCTTAGGCTTTCTCTTGAATCATTTTTTCTGCTCTTTGTTGCAAAAAGACCTCTACTACTTTTGCAGTCAAGCTGATTGCTGCTACCAACACACTGGACACGATGAGGTAGTTCGCCAATAGTCCGTGATTTCCCACTAGTGGTGGTTTATTTAAAAATCCATAATCTCCACCTACAACCAAGTTGACAACTCCTATCAAGGCATTTAGAGAAAATGTAATCACTGTCACATTTTTCAAATTGAGCAGGGAAGCTTCATAATTCTTAAACAAGTATAGGAGCGCATTCCCCAAAAGTGCCACGTGCCCGATGATAAAGGACAGGATGGTCACGTGCGGAAACGGATACGGGTCAAAGAGTGGATAAGCCAGAGCTGCTGTTGCTCCAAAGGTTCCTAGAAGGGCAAAGTATTGCTTGTACTTGGAAGTGCCTGGAATCAAGAGCATGACAAACATGGCGATACGACAATGATAGAAGGGCAAACTTTCTGACAGAGGCATTTGATTCCCCCAATACCAGCTATACAGAACAATCAGTTGAAGAGACTGAAGGATCTGAATAAAGCGCTGGTAAGTCACTTTGTCGCGAAAGCGATAAGAAGCATAGAAAGTAAGAACCAATAAACATAACAAACCAATATACCAGTGGAGTTCAAACTGGGGCGGTTCTGATATCTGTGTGGTAAATAATTGTTCCCACAAATTCATATTCTATTCCTCGTTCATCTAGCCAGAGCAGTAGAAAAGTCACTGCTCGACCTTTTTAATTTTTTTGAAAAAGCTTGATTCTATACCATGCATAGAATACTTGCGACTTAAATTCGCAACCTATTATATCATTTGTGTCGCAGAAATGCACCTTACAGACACCTTTTTTGATTTGAAAACTTCTCTAGCATAACCTAATCAATATATTGCTCTCTTTGTCCCTGATAAACCTGCCAAAGAATCTCCATCTGCTCCTTGGTGATGCGTTTTTCAGACAAGGCTGGCAGTTGGTCAATGGCAAAAAATTGAAGGTCAGCAATCTCTTGATTTTCTTGAAATTGTCCATCAAAAAGTTGGCATTCAAACACAAACTTTGCATATTGTTTGCTCTGTAGTTGGAAACGATTGGTATCAAAAACTGCAAGTAACCTTTCAGCTTTTGCTGTAAAACCGGTTTCTTCTTCAATTTCCTTGAGAATATTTTCAGTTGGAGAATAGCCGACTTCACCAAATCCACCTGGCAAAGCCCAACTATCCTCTCCTTTTCCTCTAACTAAACAGACTTTTTCATCCTCAACAATCCAAGCACGGACGTCCATCAGAGGAGTTGCATAAGCGGAAGTTGGTTTCAAGACTTCTGCCACTTCTTCTGCATCTATGTCTAATCCCTGATTCAACATTTCGCTAAACAGACTTCGCAAGTCCTCGTAGCGCTCGCGGTCAAAAGGATCTTTTGTAAAGGTTAATCCAGTATCCGTAATGGCTAGCATTCTTTGCAGATACTGGGTAAAATCACTTGCATTCGTTTTCTAAACTTTCTACCAACTTGGCTAGATTCATGGAGTTAGAGCCTTTAAGCAGGATTTGGTCATTGGCACCGAGGCTTTCCTTAACCCGCTTGACCATGGCTTCAAACTGGTCTTCGTCGCCTGTTTTCTTGAAGTAGTATACATGACCGATTGGGAACATTTGACTGGCCAGCTGGCTTAATTCGGCAATGTCTTCTCCATAGAAAATAACCATATCAAGCACATCTGGCGATAGGCTCAGAATCATCTGATTATGGAGTTGAACAGACTGGTCCCCGAGTTCCTTCATATCCGCCAAAACTGCTATTTTCTTGCCCCCTTCATTGGCTGGAATAGCCGAAAAAGTCTCTAAAATTAGCTTCATGGCTGTTGGATTGGCATTGTATACGTCAGACAGAATATCTGCTCCATTGGCTGCTTTCTTCCACTCGGTACGGTTACGAGTCAATTCAAGATTTTGGAAAGCCTGACGAATCTGCTCCTCTGAAACTCCTTCTTGTAGAGCCACATAAGCAGCAATCATGGCATTGGTGGCATTGTACTTACCAGTTACTGGCAAATCAAGGGTTTGTCCCAAGAAGTTAGCTTTAAAGGTCAGACTGTCCTTGCGCTCAACCAAGTCTGTTATTTCTAGCTCTGCTCCTTGACCAAAACGAATCACCTTTTTATCAGTAGGCAAGTAGTCCTCTACAATAGGGTCGGCTGGTGCTAAAAGCAGGGAACCTGAAGCCATACCATCTGCAATTTGCATTTTTCCCTTAGCAATCTCAGAACGGTCTTTGAAAAAGGCCAAATGAGCTTCTCCAACCAAGGTCACGATGGCTGTTTTTGGATGGGCTAATTCAGACAAGAGATGAATATCTCCCAAGTGATCCTGCCCCATCTCCAAGACCAACTTTTCTGTCCCCTCAGGCATGTGGAGAACTGTGTAGGGAAGGCCAATCTCGTTATTGTAATTTCCTTGAGTTTTGTAGGTCTTGTAGGTTGTTGATAGCAAGTGCGCTAACATATCCTTGGTCGTTGTCTTGCCATTTGAACCCGTAACGGCTAAGACATCAACAGCCGTTTTTTCAAGATAGTAGGCTGCGAGGGTTTGAAAGGCAGTCAAAACGTCGTCTACTAGAATGTAGGGATGACCTTCTACTTCCTTCTCAGAGAGGGTTACTGCTGCACCATTTTCAAAAGCTGTTTCAATAAAGTCATGACCATCACGCACACCTTTGAGTGGCACAAACAAATCACCTGGCCCAATCAAACGACTATCAAACTCAGCTTTTTCTAACTGAGCATCCGCAAAAAGACTAACATCATTTTTAGATCCAACAGCTTGGGCAACTTCATGGATTGTTAATTTCATTTCTACTCCTTTAAAAAGGGTTGAAGTCCAAGAACTCGACTCACCTAACAGTGATGGTTCTAACTCCTACCCTCTCTTTCATTTTATAGCAAATGCGCTTCGCGCTTGTCAAAGCTTTCCTTAGCAAGGTCAACCAAATGCTCAATTAGTTCTGGGTAGCTGATTCCCATATTGTCCCAAAGTAGTGGATACATAGACCACTGGGTAAAACCTGGCATGGTATTAAGTTCATTTAGGAAAATCTCGCCCCTATCTGTATAGAAGAAATCACAACGAGACAGACCAAGGCCACCGATTGCACGGAAGGCTGTTTCTGCATTTCGACGCATGACAGCTACCACATCATCACTGATTCTAGCTGGGATATCCATGGTAATCTTGTTATCGATATACTTGGCATCATAGTCATAAAAGGCAACATCCTTGACCACTTCACCTGGCAAAGTGCTCTTAACATCGTAGTTGCCCAAGAGACCAACCTCGATTTCACGAGCATTCACCCCTTGCTCTACCAAGACACGGCTGTCATATTGGAAGGCAAGTTCTAGAGCTTGACGGAGTTCCTCTTGGTTTTCAGACTTAGAAATACCGACACTGGAACCCATGTTTGATGGCTTAGTAAAGACTGGATAAGTCAACTTTTCCTCAACTTCAGCGATTTTAGAGGTCACATCATCGCCTTCAACGATGGCCACATAAGGAACTTGAGCAATTCCTACTGATTCTAAAACACGCTTAGTCGTGATTTTATCCATGGCAAGACTGGATGACAAGATGTTGCAACCTACATAAGGCATTTTCAAGACTTCCAAGAATCCTTGAACAGAGCCATCTTCTCCCATCGGGCCATGAAGAACTGGAAAGACTACTGCACCTTCTTCGTAGATGGCACTTGGTGCGATTTTCTTGTCCCAGTCAATGGTCGCATTGGTCATAAGACGGTCCTCTTGACCTGGTGTCTGGTTAAATTCCTGCGTTTTGATAAAGTCACCTGACTGACTGATAAAGAAAGTCTTGACTGTGAAACGGTCGTAGTTGACCGCACGCATGACACTCTCAGCTGAAAGTACAGAGACTTCACGTTCCGCACTACGTCCACCGTATAAAAGAATAATTGTTTGTTTCATATTACTGTCCTATTTTCTAATAGAATACTCGCACCTTAGTATATCATATTTGCTTCTTTTTTGAAACTTGAACATGGTACTGGTAGTAAAGAAATATAAAAAGAGACCGATAACGACAAACTCGGTCTCCCCGTTCTTGTATAAATGAATTGAGTTCGTAAATTTGTTTGCTCCTACAACTCTGTTCGATTTTCAATAGCTCGTAAGAGTGTGACTTCATCCGCATACTCGATATCTGCTCCCACGGCCAGGCCTCGTGCCAAGCGAGTAACCTTGATACCAGCTGGCTTGAGAAGACGAGAGAGATACATAGATGTCGCTTCCCCATCTGCTGTCGCATTGGTCGCCACGATCACCTCTGAAACCTCACTATCCATGAGACGGGTCATGAGACTCTTGAGGTTGATATCGTCTGGGCTGATGCCATTCATCGGAGAAATGAGGCCGTGCAAGACATGATAGAGTCCGTGGTATTCTTGGATGTTTTCCATAGCCGCCACATCGCGACTATCCTCTAGCACCAAGATGGTTGTCTGGTCTCGAGTCGGGTCCGTACAGATCGAGCAAGGATCATCATCGGTCAAGCGACCGCAAATGGAACAATAGGTCAATTCCCGTTTAGCAGATAGGAGACTTTTAGCAAATTCATTGACATCGTCATCAGACATTCCAATGGTATAGAAGGCTAGACGGGTAGCCGTTTTGATTCCGATACCTGGTAACTTTGAATAGCTATCAATCAGCTTGGCAATAGGTGTTGGATACAGCATAAGTTCCTTTCTAATTCATTGGATGGTGTTGATTATAAAGATTGATGATATCACGCGCAATCGAAGGTCCGACACCGTTTGTAAGGTTGGTGTTATGAGGAAAGACGACTGCGACCGCGATTTGGGGATTTTCGGTCGGTGCATAGGCGACTGCGTTGGTATTATTGGCTTTTTGACCACCATTAACATAACTTTCGGCAGTACCCGTTTTCCCGCTGATGGAAACGGCTGCGCCATTTGAAAAGGCACGACCAGTTGTCAGAGCGCTCGTTCCATGAGAAACTTTATAGAAACCTTGTTGCAAGATAGCCATATCTGCTTCTGAGATATTAACCTTGTTCATTTCCTTGGTAGCTGTTTCTTGAACTAGACTACCTAAGCCACCTTGGTCATTGTTTCCATAAACCCCTTCAACGATGTGAGGAGCCAAACGTACGCCGTTGTTTGCAATGGTCGCGACATACTGGGCTAACTGCATAGGTGTGTAGTTGTCAAACTGACCAAAAGCATTATTTAGATAGTTGGCCAAATCAAATTCTTTTGGTATAAATCCTGTTGATTCATCTGGGAGGTCAATCCCTGTTGAAGCTCCGAGACCATATTCCCCAAAGGTTGATCGCAATTTGCCCATAGCTGTATCTAATTGACTCGTTGCTACCATCATATTGGGTTTATAGGTCTGTCCCATTATTCCCAGAGCTGTTTGCACCATGTATGTATTTGAAGAATATTCCAAGGCTTCAACCGCTGTGATAGGAAAAGAACCGTAGGACAAGGTATACCATGAATTGATAGGAGCTGAACCTTGGAAAACAATCGGCTGGTCTGTCAAGGTTTGATTGCCTGACAAAACTCCATTTTCCCAGCCAGAGCTGATGGTTGCCGCCTTTACAACAGAACCTGGCACAAAGACGTTAGTGACTGTGCCTAGAGAGTCTGAGCTCAGTTTGCCTGATTCAACATCATGCTTGATACCAGACATGGCTAGAACTGCACCTGTTTTAGGATTGAGAGCGACTGCGTAAACTCCTTCCGAATATTTGGCGCCACCATTACTCAACTCGGAGTTGAAGTAGCTCTTAAGCAGGTCATCCACTCCATTTTGGAAAGCTAGGTCAATCGTTAGTTTGATATTGTTTCCTTTGCTTCCTTCCTCGACATTCTCCACACTTTCCATATTTCCGTGTTTGTCGAGGTGGATTTCCTTGACGGAGCGTTTGCCTTGAAGAACATCTTCATATTGCTTTTCAAGATAGGAAGTCCCCACTCGGTCATTGAGAGAATATCCTTTCTTGAGATAAGCGTCAACTTCCTCAGCTGGAAGACCGGACTTCTCATTTGAAACACTACCGACGATAGACGATAGAGAAGTGTCTAGTACTTTTCGGTCCCATGAGGTTGAAATGCTGATGCCTGGTAATTCCTTGGATGCTGATGCGACGAGAGCGACCCGAGTATCATCCAAGGCATCCGTAGAAATGGTTCCTGTCGCAAAATTTTCAACAGCATTGAGCTGACTAAAGAGATAGATTTCCTTTTTCTGGTCATCTGTATAATTGAGTTGACTCACGTCAATACTTTCAACCGCATTATTGTAGAGCGTCGCTTCTGATAAACGATTCCCATCTGAATCTAGACGTTTATCGCTTGGCAAGGATTCGACTGTTTTTTTGTAAATATCCTGGTCCGCCAAGTAATAGTCTGCAATCTGTCGATCTGTCAGATCAGGGGAGGTTACATTTACATATGTGAGAAGTTTCTTGGCTGTCTCCTTCAATTCAGCTGCCGTCATTTTGTTGTTTCGGGTGAAAGAAACAACCTGCTTAACAGTGTTTTCTACCAAGGGCTTCCCTGTTGCATCATAGATCTGTCCACGAGCTGAACTGGTTGTCACCCTGGTCTGGCTGGCTGAAGCCAATTTTGTTTCATAGAAATCTTTATTCAGCACCTGCATGTATAACAATCGACCGATAATGGTCATAAACAGCAGGATAACTATCGCAAACAGTAAATTAAGCCGAATCGGAATCGAATGGCTATTAAATTTTCTCATACAACTAAGACTCTTTTCTAGAAAAATTTCCGATTTTCACCTTCATTTTCAGCTAAAATAATAGAGCAAACGGGTGAAGCTCAGTACTTTTCATTGTATCATATTTTACGGAGAAACTCTTGGAAAAGGAGAAGTATTTTTTGACTTTTATCTGAAAATGCCTTTTTATTTAGTTATCCTATCTTCTATGATATAATGATGTTAATAAGCAGGCAATCGTCAACTTTTAAGAGTTTGACTCATGAAAAGGAGCTCCATGAAAAAGCAGGATATCGCAACTATTATTGATCTTCATTTTGAAGAATTAACAGAGTTAGAGCAGGAAATAGCTCGTTATTTCTTGCAGGTAGATACGATTGTGGATGATCTATCATCACAACAGGTTACTCAAAAACTGCATGTTTCCCAAGCTGCCCTTACCCGTTTTGCAAAAAAATGTGGCTTTACTGGCTATCGAGAATTTGTTTTTCAATACCAGCACCAGGCCAATAAACAGGACACCCATTCTCACAAACATAGTCCTTTGACCAAACGTGTACTTCGAAGCTACAGCAACCTACGGGAACAAACACAGGATTTGATCGATGAAGCGCAGCTTGAACGCGTCGCCCAATTAATCGATGATGCTGAACGAGTTTACTTCTTTGGAACAGGAAGTTCTGGTCTGATTGCCCGTGAGATGAAGCTACGTTTTATGCGTCTGGGTGTTGTCTGTGAAGCTTTGACTGATCAGGATGGCTTTGCTTGGACGACCAGTATCATGGATGAAAACTGTTTGGTACTTGGCTTTTCTCTATCAGGTACTACCCAATCCGTCCTCGATAGTTTGTTGGATGCCAAGGAAATGGGTGCCAAGACCATCCTCTTTACCAGCGCTCCAAACAAAAATAGTCAGGCTTATACCGAAGCAGTTCTCGTCGCAAATCATAGCCAATCTTCTTACATCCAGCGTATTTCCGCTCAACTCCCTATGCTCATTTTAATAGATTTGATTTATGCCTACTTTTTAGAAATCAATCGCGAGAGCAAGGAAAAAATCTTTAACAGCTATTGGGAAAATAAAAAACTCAACGGCTATCGTAGACAAAAACGCGTTAGAAAATCCTAGTTTGGCTCAACCAAACTAGGATTGTTTTGTTTTGAAATGATAATAGGCTCCATAGGTGGTCTTTCCAATTTTTCTCTTTGTGCTAATACTTTTTTATCTGAACTTTTCAATTCTTCCATAAATTTTCCTTTGATTTTTTGAATTTTTGACGACAAAAAGGAAGTATCTGCTATTTGCTTTTACTTCCTCTCTTTAATTTTATTTAATTGTTTTGCTTCGACAAACTGAGATTTAGATTTTAACCCTTATAGAAAATAAAATGAGCTATTCTTCAGAAGTACGTTCTATAATATCATAGTTTAATGCAGAGTGTAGCGATGTAATCATTTCCATAACGTGACAATCGATGTCTTTTGTCACACGATTCATAAAAATCAATCATAGCGAGGCCATTTTTTAGTTGTCCTCTAATCTGACTTTCTAAGGTATGGCTAAATTCATATCCATATTCTGGATTGATGGTGATTTCGCCTTCCTCTTCAAGCTCTCTTGAATTAAAAGGTAGTGAAAACTTTAACTGTAATTCCTCATCGGGTTTGTCCCATACAGTGTCAGCATCATACATGTATATCCAAGGATTCATAAATCCGACCATTAAGAGTCCGCCCCTTTTCAATACTCGAGAGGCTTCTTTATACATGT